>NZ_JBEYXJ010000035.1:0-71463 GCF_040645015.1 Streptomyces sp. NPDC046881
CCGCCCCACGCCCGCGGGCCCCAGGAACTACCCGGCCCCGCCCCACTTCCACCCCGGTTCCCGCCGCGCGCCCCGGGCGCCCGGGGGGTGGACCCGCCCGCCGACCGCCGGGCGGGACCACGCCTTTGTGCGGCTGTTCGGAGGGTCCACGGCCCTACGCCCGTGAACTGCCCGTCGGCGGCGGGCGGGAGGGCGGCTGTCCGCTCAAGGGCCGTGTCACGGTGCCCGGTTCCCCGACGCCGTCGAGCGGGTGGCCGTGGTCGGCACCGCCCCGACCCCCGGGCCGTCTCGCGGCGACCGTTCCCGTACGGGCATCGCGCAGGCCCTGTCGGCACGGTGCGGGCGGCCGTCCGGCCCGAAGAACGCCCAGGGGCGGCCGTCCGGCCCGGAAAACACACCGGGCCGCACCCCGTCCGGACGGACGGGACGCGGCCCTGGGTGTTCAGGCGCCGGGCGGCTCAGTACCGCGGACGGTTGAACCAGGCCGAGGCCGAGCTGGTGACCATCGACGCGAGGATGATGCCGGCCATGGCGAGCGAGATCAGCCCGCCGAAGGTGGCGGAACCGTTCTGGCCGCTCGCGATGTTGGTGATGCCACCGAGGATCATCAGGCCGGCGTAGACGATCGTGGTGATGCGGATGCCGCTGCCGCCGTTCTTGAACTTCACGCCCAGGAAGATCGACAGCGCGCCCAGCGCCACCAGCAGCCCCGCGAGGAGGAATCCGAGACCGGCCAGGCCGTCGGTGTCGTCACCGGTGCCGACGCCGTTGGACACGTCCTGGACGGCACCCACGGCCACGCCGGCGATCAGACCGAACAGGATCTGGAAGCCGGCCAGGACGAACAGCAGTACCCGCGCGGTCTTCATCAGGCCGGGCATCTCCATCGGGACGCCGTAGCCGGGCTGCCCCAGCGGCGGGGCGGCCGGGTAGCCGTAACCGGGCTGGCCCTGCGGCGGGGCGGCCGGGTAGCCGTAGCCGGGCTGGCCCTGCGGCGGCTGGGGCGGGTAACCGGGCTGCTGGCCCTGCGGGGGTCCGTAGGGGTTCTGGGGGTCGCCAAAGCTCATGGCGGTCTTCCTCCGTTGCTCAAGTGCGGGGACGACGCGCGGCACGGTTCGGAGGAGAGTTCTACAGATGCGGTCCGTCCCCCCGGCACTGCCCGCGGCACTGTGTGCTCATCGTTCTTTAACGGGCTCTTACTTGTCCAGCCGGATACGTCAGGTGTTGTGCAAGTGCAACATCACTGATCATGCTGTGACACCCGGATTGGAACCGGGACCGGGTCATCCGCGAGGATGGGACCATGACCGCCCAGATTCTCGATGGCAAGGCCACCGCAGCAGCGATCAAGTCCGATCTGACCGCCCGCGTGGCGGCGCTGAGGGAGCGGGGCGTCACGCCCGGCCTCGGCACGATCCTGGTCGGGGACGACCCCGGCAGCCAGAAGTACGTCGCCGGCAAGCACCGCGACTGCGCCCAGGTGGGCATCGCCTCCATCCAGCGCGAGCTGCCGGCCACGGCCACCCAGGAGGAGATCGAGGCGGTCGTCCGCGAGCTGAACGAGGACCCCGCCTGCACCGGCTACATCGTCCAGCTGCCGCTGCCCAAGGGCATCGACGAGAACCGCATCCTGGAACTCATGGACCCGGCCAAGGACGCCGACGGCCTGCACCCGATGAACCTGGGCCGCCTGGTGCTGAACGAGCCGGCCCCGCTGCCCTGCACCCCCAACGGCATCATCAGCCTGCTGCGGGCCCACGGCGTGGAGATCAAGGGTGCCGAGGTCGTGGTCGTCGGCCGCGGTGTCACCATCGGCCGCCCGATGCCGCTGCTGCTCACCCGGCGCAGCGAGAACGCCACCGTCACCCAGTGCCACACCGGCACCCGTGACCTCTCCGCCCACCTGAAGCGGGCCGACATCATCATCGCCGCGGCCGGCTTCCCGCACCTGATCCGCGCCGAGGACGTCAAGCCGGGCGCGGCCGTCCTGGACGTCGGTGTCTCCCGCAACGCCGAGGGCAAGATCGTCGGCGACGTCCACCCGGACGTGACCGAGGTGGCCGGCTGGATCTCCCCGAACCCGGGCGGCGTCGGCCCGATGACCCGGGCGCAGCTGCTGGTCAACGTGGTCGAGGCGGCGGAGCGCAGTGCCGGCTGAGGACGCCCGCGGGTCCGCGGAACCCACCGTGCGCGACGCTATCAGCGCCCCTGACGCCGAGGGGCGCCCGCGCCGCGTCACCCGCCGCTTCCCGCTGTTCACCAAGGACACCGCACGCCCCGAGGGCGGCGGCCGGGCCGCGGCCGGCGACGCCCCGGCGCCCGCCCGTCAGTGGCCGATGCTCGTGGTGCTGTCGGCGGTCGCCCTCGGCCTGCTGCTGACGGCGCTCGACATGCTCCGCGCCGGCACCCTGCTGATCGGCGCCGCCCTGCTGGCCGGCGCGGTCCTGCGCTGGGCCCTGCCGAGCGTCGGCATGCTCGCCGTCCGCTCCCGCTTCACCGACATCGTCACCTACGGCGTGCTGGGCCTGGTCATCTCCCTGCTGGCGCTGATGATCCAGCCCGACCCGCTGCTGAAGATGCCGTTCCTGAAGGACATCCTGCACTTCACGGTCACCAAGTAGCGGCCCGCGTACGGCCGGTGGCCCGCGCCTCCCCCGGGGACGCGGGCCACCGTCGTCTCCCCCTCCCCGACGCTACGGGCCTGCGCCGCGCACCGCCTCCGCCCGCGGGTTGAACCGCCGTACCGCATCCCGGTGCAGCCGGCCGGGCGCTGCAACTTCCGCGGTACCGCGCCCGGTTGACTCCGGCGTGCGCCCGTGCGCGTTACCCTGCGGCGATGCGACTGAGGAGCCCCCGCCCGCTGGTCGTGGACACGCTGATCGCGGTGGCCATGGCCGTGGTGGCCGTCCTGCTCGGGCAGGAGTCCCGGTCGCAGGGATGGCCGGAACTCGACGCCCGCGCCTACGTGCTCGTCGCCCTCGCCCATCTCCCGGTCGCCCTGCGCAGCCGGCACCCCCTCGCCGTCTTCGCCGTCGTCGAGGCCGCCGCGATCGGCTTCGTCAGCCTCGGCTACTGGCCGGTGGTGTGCACCTTCGGCGCCATGCTCGCCCTGTACACCGTGGCCTCCGTCCGCCCGGTGCGCACCGCCCTGGCCTGCGCGTGCTGCATGACCGCGGTCTGGGTGTACGCCGGGGTTGTCAGCCACAGCCCGTCCATGGCGTCCGTGCTCGGCCAGGCCCTGCTCTACTGCTCGGTGCTCGTCTGGTTCGGGCACCTGGCCCGCCGTACCGTCGAACTCACCCGGCGGCTGCGGGCCGAACAGGCCGAGCGGGCCCGGCGCGCGGTCGCCGAGGAACGCGGCCGGATCGCCCGGGAGCTGCACGACGTCGTCGCCCACCACATGTCGGTCATCTCGGTGCAGGCCGGACTCGCCCGGTTCGTCTTCGACTCCGACCCCGGCAAGGCGCGCGGCGCGCTCGGCACCATAGCGGACACCAGCGGCGAGGCCCTGGAGGAGCTGCGGCGCATGCTCCAGGTGCTGCGCGAGGAGGACCCCGAGGCGCCCGAGCGGGCCCCCATGCCCACCCTGGCCCGGCTCGGCGAACTCGTGGACCGGGTGCGGGCCGGCGGCCTGCCCGTGGACCTCGCCGTCGAGGGCACCGCCCGCCCGCTGCCGCCCGGCGTCGAACTGTGCGCCTACCGCGTCGTCCAGGAGGCCCTCACCAACGCCCTCAAGCACGCCGGGCCCGCACGCGCGCGCGTGGAACTCCGGTACGGACCCCACGACCTGACCGTCCGTGTCACCGACGACGGCGAGGGGGCGGATCCGGCCAGAGTGCCGGTGGGCAGTGGCCACGGCTTGATTGGCATGCGGGAGCGGGCCAAGCTCTACGGGGGGACGATCACAGTCGGCCCCCGCTCCGAGGGCGGCTACGAGGTCCGGCTGACCCTGCCGACGTCGGCCGCCGAGCGCGGCCGCGGGGGTACGCCGGAGGCGGAGCGGTAAGGCAGGCGCACGTCGGGGGGACGACCGTACGGGATGACCAGAGTGCTCGTCGTGGACGACCAGTTCCTCATCCGCGCCGGACTCGTCGGCCTGCTGGACGCCGCGCCCGGCTTCGAGGTGGTGGGCGAGGCGGGGGACGGCGAGGAGGCCGTACGGCTCGCCGCCGAGACCCGCCCCGACGTCATCCTCATGGACATCCGCATGCCCGGCGTCAACGGCGTCGAGGCCACCGAGCGGATCCTCGCCCAGGCCGCCGACCGTCCGCCCCGCGTCCTGGTGCTGACCACCTTCGACCTGGACGAGTACGTGTACGGGGCGCTGCGCGCCGGCGCCTCCGGGTTCCTGCTGAAGGACTCCGGGCCCGAGCGGCTGCTCGCGGCGGTCACCGCGGTCGACGGCGGCGACGCGCTGTTCGCGCCCAGTGTCACCCGGCGCCTGGTGGAGGCCTTCGCCCGGCAGCAGGAGCCCGCCGACACCGCGCCGCCGCCCGACCTCGGCGTGCTCACCTCCCGTGAGGTGGAGGTCCTCAAGCTCACCGCCCGCGGCCTGTCCAACCTGGAGATCGCCGACCGCCTCTACATCAGCGAGGCCACCGTCAAGACCCACCTCAACCGCACCATGACCAAGCTCGATCTGGGCAGCCGGGCGCAGGCGGTGGTGCTGGCGTACGAGACGGGACTGGTGACCCCGGGCGGCTGACCACCCACTCCTGTGCGTCGCCCCTTCCGGAACTGGGATCCTTGGTCTGCGCGGAACGCGCGGCAAGGAACACGGGGGAAGAGCGGAAGAGGGGGTAGGCGATGCCTCGCTGGAATGCCCTGCCGGAGGATCTGGAACCGCAGATCAAGGAATTCACCGGCCGGTTGCGGCGGTTGGTGGACGACAGCGGCCTGAGCATCGCGGCACTGGCCGACCGTACGGGCTACGGCAAGACGTCCTGGGAACGGTATCTGGGCGGCCGGCTCCTCGCGCCCAAGGGCGCGGTCATCGCCCTCGCCGAGGCCACCGGCACCGACCCCGGCCACCTGACCACCCTGTGGGAAGTGGCCGAACGCACCTGGACGCGAGCGGAGCTGCGCCACGACCGCACGCTGACCGCGGCCCGCATCACGGAGGCCCGCGCGGCACTGGGCGACCTGGTGACGACACCGGAGCCCGCCGGGAGTGCGGCCGCGGGTTCGGCCGGCGGGCCGCAGGAGTCGCCGGCCGGCGGCGCGGCTGCGGAACGGGTGGGTGGTGCGTCCGCGAAGGCGGCTGGACGTGCGGCCGGTGGCCCACTGGGTGGTGCGCAGGCGGGGGCGGCTGGACGTGCGGTCGGTGGTGCTTCCGCGGGCGCGACCGGTGGTGCGGCTGCGGGTCCGGCGGGTGGTGCGGCCGGTGGTACGTCCCTCACGTTGGCCAAGGGTGGCGGCGGAGGTGCCGCCGGCGCCCCGCCGGCGGTCCCCGCCCAGCCGGCGGATTCGGACGCCGGCATCCAGGACAGCGTGCCGCCCGGATGGGTTGCCGGGCGCTCGGCCACGGCGTCCGGCGCGGGCATCGGCTCCCGTACCGACTCCGACGGCGCCGGCCAGCCCCCCAAGAACTCCTGGGGGCTGGCCGGTTACCGGGGCCCGTCGAAGGCGACCGCCCGCCCCGGGATGCGGCCGCCCACCGGCCCGGCCGAGCCCGTCTGCGCCGACGCCAGGACCCCCGCCGGCACCGTCCGGACCCCCGGCCCCGCCACCCCGGCCCCCGGCCCGCCCGCCCCCGGCGCCACCGGCCCCGGGGAGGCACCTGCCGCGTCCGCCGCCGCACGCCGGTCCGCGCGGCGCCAGCAGGTCGCGATGTTCTTCGCGGGGCTGGTCGGCGTGGGCGCGCTCATCGCCGGGATCCTCTACGTCACCCACGGGGACGGTGCCGGGCGCAAGAGCGAGGGCGGCAGGTCGCCCTCCCCGTCGGCGTCGGCCCGGCCGAGCCCGCCCCCCGGTGTGAAGTGCGCCGGAGCCGCCTGCACCGGCAAGGACGCGGAGGCCATGGGGTGCAGTGGCGAGCTGGTGACGACCGCCAAGACCGCCGCCGTGGGGACGACCACCCTGGAGGTCCGCTACAGCAAGGCGTGCGGCACGGCCTGGGGCCGGATCACCGGCGGCGCACCGGGGGACACCGTGCGGGTGTCCGTGGGCAAGGCCCGCCAGACGGGCGACATCACGGCCGCCGGGGACACCATCGGATACACCCCGATGATCGCCGTACGGAACCCGGCGCAGGCCAGGGCCTGTGCCACGCTCGCCACGGGACAGACGGGCTGCACGGAATGACGGGCCGCACGGAATGACGGGCCGCCCGGCCTCGGGCGGGTGGACGGAGAAAGCAGGAGGAGGAAATTCCTGCGGGGCGGCATGACGGGCCGCATTGTGGGCACGCGATCCGTACCCCACGGGAGTCCGGCACCCCGGTATCCCCCCTCGGCGGCCGTCTCCGTCCCCCCTCTCCCGGACGGGCGGCCGCCGCTTCGTACCCGTCCACGACGCGGCCGGCACGGCGATACGTCCCTGCTCATCCCCTTGTGGGGTGAGCCACACGGCCCCGGACGTCTCACCTGCCGGATGCGCGATAGCCTGACCGCTGGATCTCTCTTGACGCCAAGAGATCGATCATCCGCCCGGGGCAGGGACGCCCCACCGCCAGCTGTCATACGGAGAACGCCATGACCCGCACTCCCGTGAACGTCACCGTCACCGGCGCGGCCGGCCAGATCGGTTACGCCCTGCTCTTCCGCATCGCCTCCGGCCAGCTGCTCGGCGCGGACGTGCCGGTCAAGCTGCGCCTCCTGGAGATCACCCCGGCCCTGAAGGCCGCCGAGGGCACGGCCATGGAGCTGGACGACTGCGCCTTCCCGCTGCTCCAGGGCATCGAGATCACCGACGACCCGAACGTCGCCTTCGACGGCGCCAACGTAGCCCTGCTCGTCGGCGCCCGCCCGCGCACCAAGGGCATGGAGCGCGGTGACCTGCTGGAGGCCAACGGCGGCATCTTCAAGCCGCAGGGCAAGGCCATCAACGACCACGCCGCGGACGACATCAAGGTCCTCGTCGTCGGCAACCCGGCCAACACCAACGCGCTCATCGCGCAGGCCGCCGCGCCGGACGTCCCGGCCGAGCGCTTCACCGCGATGACCCGCCTGGACCACAACCGCGCGCTGACCCAGCTCGCGAAGAAGACGGGCTCCACGGTCGCCGACATCAAGCGCCTGACGATCTGGGGCAACCACTCCGCCACCCAGTACCCGGACATCTTCCACGCGACCGTCGCCGGCAAGAACGCCGCCGAGGTCGTGAACGACGAGAAGTGGCTGGCCGAGGACTTCATCCCGACCGTCGCCAAGCGCGGTGCGGCCATCATCGAGGCCCGTGGCGCGTCCTCCGCCGCCTCCGCCGCGAACGCCGCCATCGACCACGTGCACACCTGGGTCAACGGCACCGCCGAGGGCGACTGGACCTCCATGGGCATCCCGTCGGACGGCTCCTACGGCGTCCCGGAGGGCCTGATCTCCTCCTTCCCCGTCACCTGCAAGGACGGCAAGTACGAGATCGTCCAGGGCCTGGACATCAACGAGTTCTCCCGCGCCCGCATCGACGCCTCCGTCAAGGAGCTGTCGGAGGAGCGCGAGGCGGTCCGCGGTCTCGGCCTCATCTGATCCGACGTGGTGTCACCCGGCGCCGGTGCGCTATAGTTGATCACGCACCGGCCGCCGGGAAACCGGCACCAGGTGATGCGTTGGTGGTCCAAGGAAAGACGCCCCGCTTCCTGCGGGGAGATGCAGGTGCAAGGCCTGCCCGGCGCTCCACACACGAGGTCCCCTCTCCGCAACAGCGGGAGGGGACCTCGTCGTTCCCGGCCCGTCGTTTGAGGCCCGTCGTTTGAGGCCCTACGCGCCCCGGAGCAGGTCGACCCCGGCCCGGTCGGTGTCCTCGGCCCGCCCGTTCAGCCGGTGGACCACGACCCAGCGCCCGTCCGCCATCGCCCCGGCGAACACGGACGCGTCCCGGGTGGCGCCGTTGTGCCAGTACAGCGGTCCGGCCGACTGCCAGCCGACGGCCGGCTCGCCCAACCGCCGTTCCACCAGCAGCCGTACGACGAGATCGGCGACGGCGCGCGGGGTCGCCCACAGGCCGCCCGCCGGCAGGATCGCGCCGTCCATCGTCCACGGTCTGCGCCGCGCACCCGGCAGCAGACCGGGCGCGGTCAGCCGCTGCCCGGGAGCCGGGCAGGCGGTCACCTCGGTGAGGTCCAACGGCCGCAGCACGTAGGCGTCCAGCAGTTCCTCGTAGGCGGCCCCGCCCGCCGCGGCCAGGGCCGCGCCGAGGACGGCGTACCCGAGGTTGGAGTACTCCTCCTCGCCCGGCGGCCGTACGGCGACGGTGTCCAGGGTGCGCACCAGCCGCAGCAACTCCGCCCGGTCGAAGGGCGCGTAGGGATCCCGGCGGCCGAGGCGCGGCGGCAGCCGGGGGAGTCCCGAGGTGTGCCGGGCCAGGTGGAGCAGGGTGATGCCGGTGCCGGGCGGCGCCGGGAGCCACCGCTCGACGGGGTCGTCGAGGCCGAGCACGCCCGCCTCCGCCATCCGGGAGAGCACCGTGCCGGTCAGCGCCTTGGTGAGGGATCCGATCTGGACGTGCCGGTCCACCGCGTGTCCGCCGGTCACCCGCGGCGGGCCCGCGTCGGTCAGCACACAGGTCGGGATACGGCGCACGGCGGGTCCTCTCGGTGGTCAACTGCGGGCGACGTCAAGGATTCTGCGTCCCGGACCCGGACCCGCCGACGGGTTCAGGCCACCCCGGCCGCGGGCCGCCGGCCGGGGTTCAGCCGCGCTGTGACTCGTGCTGCAGGTCGGAGAGGTCCACCGAGTCGCCCGGGGCGGGGGTGCGGGACGGTACCGGCTTGCCGTAGTCCGAGACGCCCGTCGTCTCGTCGGTTCCGTTGCCCTTCTGCACGGACCGGACCAGCCGGTGCGGACTGTCCGCGGTGATGTAGAGGGTGGTGGGAACGCCGTCCGCCGTGCCCCGCAGCGTGATCACGTCCAGACCGTCGACCCTGGTCCGCCCGTCCTTCGTCAGCGACTCCTCGGAGGACGTGTCCCGGGAGAGCTCCTTCTGGAGTGCCCTCAGGTCGCAGGCGTGCCCGAGGTCATTGAAGGGGCTCTCGTGCGTGGTGCCGTGGACGTAGCGGTCCCGGACGAGGTCGGCCGCCTCGTCGCCCAGGTCGTGCAGCTGTGCCTTCCAGTAGGCCCGGTCGGCCTTCATCCACAGCTCGTCGCCCCGCTTGACGATGTCGAAGCCGCCGCCGCCCCGGCCCATCCGGAAGGAGCCGACGCAGTTGCCGTCTCGGTCCAGGGTCAGGTCCATCGAGGCGAGTTTCCCGCCGCTGCCGGCCGCGGCCCGGTCCGTCAGCGTCAGGCGGAGCGAGGTCGCGTCGAGCACGTTCCGCTGCGCCTCCCGGACGAGCGCCCGGGCGTCCCCGTCACCGCCGTCGTCGGCCGTGGCCGCCGTGACGAGGGCCGGAGAGAGGACGGGAGAAACGGCGAGGAGCACGCTCACCCCCACCCCGATCAGGGATCTTCCGGCCACCGCGCACCTCCGTGATCGCCCCAAGCGCCCCTTTACAGCGTAGTTTTGTCCGTTTTCGACCGCATTTTCAGTGACGCGGCGCACTTTCGGCCACCGATTGCGCATGCAACGCGGAGGCCCGGGGCAGGCGGCGACGGTCCCCACGCGAGACACCCGTGTGACGCAGGGGCACCGAACAGGAACGGAAGGCGACACCGATCATGCCGCACAGAACGGAACGACAGGCCCGGGCAACCATCCATGCGGGCGGCGAGTGGCTGGAAGCGATCGCCGGCGCCACCCGGGAGATCCTCGACCCCGCGGACGCCCGCCCCTTCGCCGTGGTCGCCGAGGGTGACGAGAAGGACGCGGAGCGCGCGGTCGCCGCCGCCCGGCAGGCCTTCGACCAGGGCCCCTGGCCGCACACCCCGGCCGCCGAGCGTGCCGCCCTGCTGCGCCGCGTCGCCGATCTCCTCGTGCGCGACCGCGAGGAACTGGGCCTGCTGGAGAGCCGGGACGCGGGCAAGACCGTCGAGGAGGGCCGCGTCGACATCGACTGCGTGGCCGATGCCTTCCGCTACTTCGCCGACCTGGTCGCCGCCGAGGCCCCGGGCCGGGTGGTCGACGCCGGCTCGCCCGACATCCACAGCGTGGTCGTGCACGAGCCCGTCGGCGTCTGCGCGCTGATCACCCCCTGGAACTACCCCCTCCTCCAGGCCAGCTGGAAGATCGCCCCGGCCCTCGCCGCCGGCAACACCTTCGTGATCAAGCCCAGCGAGATCACCCCGATGACGACGATCGCGCTGATCGACCTGCTGGCCGAGGCCGGTCTCCCCGCCGGCGTGGCCAACCTCGTCACCGGCCCCGGCCACACCGTCGGCGCCCGGCTCGCCGAACACCCCGACGTCGACCTGGTCTCCTTCACCGGCGGCCTGGTCAGCGGCACCAAGGTCGCCCAGGCCGCCGCGCCCACCGTCAAGAAGGTCGCCCTCGAACTCGGCGGCAAGAACCCCAACGTCGTCTTCGCCGACGCCTGCGCCACCGAGGAGGGCTTCGACACCGCCGTCGACCAGGCCCTGAACGCGGCCTTCATCCACAGCGGCCAGGTCTGCTCGGCCGGCGCCCGCCTCATCGTCGAGGAGCCGGTCCGCGAGCGCTTCGTCGCCGAACTCGCCCGCCGCGCCACGAAGATCCGCCTCGGCCGCGGCACCGAGGACGGCGTGGAGTGCGGCCCGCTCGTCTCCGAACAGCAGCGCGCCAAGGTCGAGGCGTACGTCGCCTCCGCCCTGGCGGAGGGCGCCGTACTGCGCTGCGGCGGCAAGCGGCCCGAACCGTCGCCGCAGCGCCCCGAGGCCGGCTTCTTCTACGAGCCGACCGTCCTCGACGCCTGCCACCGCGAGATGAAGGTCGTCCGCGAGGAGGTCTTCGGCCCGGTCCTCACCGTCGAGACCTTCCGCACCGAGGAGGAGGCGGTGTTCCTCGCCAACGACACCGAGTACGGCCTCGCCGGCGGTGTCTGGACCAGCGACCCCGGCAAGGCCCGCCGCGTCGCCGGTCGGCTGCGCCACGGCACCGTCTGGATCAACGACTTCCACCCCTACCTGCCGCAGGCGGAATGGGGCGGCTTCGGCAGGAGCGGCACCGGCCGCGAGCTGGGCCCCGCCGGACTCGCCGAGTACCGCGAGACCAAGCACGTCTACCAGAACCTCGCCCCGAAGCCCGTCCGCTGGTTCGCCGGCTGAGCCCCGAGCCGGCCGACCCCGAACCCCACCGTCCCGGCACACCCCCGGAGTAGCACCCCCATGTCCCACACCCCCCACGTCTACGACTACGTCGTCATCGGCGGCGGCACCGCGGGATCCGTCATCGCCTCCCGCCTCACCGAGAACCCGGACGTCACCGTCGCCGTCATCGAGGGCGGCCCGAGCGACGTCGGCCGCGACGACGTCCTCACCCTGCGCCGCTGGATGGGCCTGCTCGGCGGCGAACTCGACTACGACTACCCGACGGTGGAGCAGCCCCGCGGCAACTCCCACATCCGGCACAGCCGCGCCCGCGTCCTCGGCGGCTGCTCCTCGCACAACACCCTCATCTCCTTCAAGCCCCTGCCCTCCGACTGGGACGAGTGGGAGGCCGCCGACGCCAAGGGCTGGGGCGCCGTCCCCATGGAGGCCTACTTCGCCCGCCTGAAGAACAACATCGTCTCCGTCGACGAGAAGGACCGGAACGCCATCGCCCGCGACTTCGTCGACGCCGCCCGGTCGGCACTCGGGGTACCCCGGGTCGAGGGCTTCAACCGCAGGCCTTTCACCGAAGGCGCCGGTTTCTTCGACCTCGCCTACCACCCCGAGAACAACAAGCGGTCCTCGGCCTCGGTGGCGTACCTGCACCCGGTGATGGACGAGCGGCCCAACCTGACGATCCTGCTGGAGACCTGGGCGTACCGGCTGGAGCTGGACGGCACCCGCGCCGAGGGCGTGCACGTGCGCACCAAGGACGGCGAGGAACTGCTGATCCGCGCCCGCAACGAGGTCGTGCTGTGCGCGGGCGCCGTCGACTCCCCGCGGCTGCTGCTCCACTCGGGCATCGGCCCCGCGCAGGACCTCCGGGCGCTCGGCATCCCCGTCGTGCACGACCTGCCGGGCGTCGGCGAGAACCTGCTCGACCACCCCGAGTCGGTCATCGTCTGGGAGACCCACGGGCCGATCCCGGAGAACTCCGCGATGGACTCCGACGCGGGCCTGTTCGTCCGCCGCGACCCCGAGAGCCCGGGCCCGGACCTGATGTTCCACTTCTACCAGATCCCGTTCACCGACAACCCGGAGCGGCTGGGCTACGAGCGACCGGAGTTCGGCGTCTCCATGACCCCGAACATCCCCAAGCCCAGGAGCCGCGGCCGCCTCTACCTGACCAGCGCCGACCCGTCCGTGAAGCCCGCGCTCGACTTCCGGTACTTCACCGACGAGGACGACTACGACGCCCGGACCCTGGTCGACGGCATCCGCATCGCCCGCGAGATCGCCAGGACCGAACCACTGGCGGGCTGGCTCAAGCGCGAGGTGTGCCCCGGCCCGGAGGTCCTCGGCGACGCCGAGCTGAGCGAGTACGCCCGCAAGGTCGCGCACACCGTCTACCACCCGGCCGGCACCTGCAAGATGGGCGCCGCCGACGACGAACTCGCCGTGGTCGACCCGGAGCTGAGGATCCGCGGTCTCGACGGCATTCGCATCGCCGACGCGTCCGTCTTCCCCACCATGACCGCCGTCAACCCGATGATCGGGGTGCTCATGGTCGGGGAGAAGGCCGTCGACCTGATCGGAGGTGACCCCCGATGACTCTCACCGTCCCCACCCGCAAGCCCCCCACCACGACCGAACCCGTCTTCTCGGTGTCCGGCCTGTGGAAGGTCTTCGGACCCAAGCCGGAGCGGATTCCGGCCGACCCCGGGCTGGCCGCGCTCGACCCCGCCGAACTGCGCTCCCGCACCGGCTGCACCGCCGCCGTCCGGGACGTCTCGTTCGACGTCCGCAAGGGCGAGGTCTTCGTCGTCATGGGCCTGTCCGGCTCCGGCAAGTCCACCCTCGTCCGCTGCCTGACCCGCCTGATCGAGCCGACCGCGGGCACGATCTCCATCGACGGCGAGGACGTCCGCGCGATGGACCGGTCCCGGCTGCGCGAACTGCGCCGGCACCGGGCCGCGATGGTCTTCCAGCACTTCGGCCTGCTCCCGCACCGCACGGTCCTCGACAACGTCGCCTACGGCCTGGAGATCCAGGGCGTCGGCAGGTCCGAACGCCGCGAGCGGGCCGCCGAGTTCGTCGCCAAGGTCGGCCTGGAGGGCATGGAGAAGCGCCGCCCCGGCCAGCTCTCCGGCGGCCAGCGCCAGCGCGTCGGCCTGGCCCGCGCGCTGGCCGTGGACCCCGAGGTGCTGCTCTTCGACGAGCCGTTCAGCGCGCTGGACCCGCTCATCCGGCGCGACATGCAGGAAGAGGTGGCCCGCCTGCACCGCGAGGAGGGCCGCACGATGGTCTTCATCACCCACGACCTGAGCGAGGCCCTCAAGCTCGGCGACCGCATCGCCCTCATGCGCGACGGCCGCGTCGTCCAGCTCGGCACCCCCGAGGAGATCGTCGGCTCCCCGGCCGACGACTACGTCCGCGAGTTCGTCCGGGACGTCCCGCGCGAGCAGGTGATGACGGTGGGTACGGCCATGCGCCCGGCCTCCGCCGCCGAGACGGCCGACGGCCCCGCGGTACGCCCCGAGGCCACGGTGGCCGAGGCCATCGAGGCGGTGGCCCGCGCGGGCACCCCGGCCCGCGTGATGGACAAGGGCCGCTGCCTGGGCGTGGTCGACCACGAGCAACTGCTCGGCGTGGTGGCGGGCGTGGACACGGCAGCCGTGCCCCCGGCTGCCGCGCACACCGGTGCCACCGTGGCGACGGACACCGATGCCGCCGTGGCCGCGGGCGGTCGTGCCGCCACGACGGCGCCCGTCCCGGAGGAAGCGGCAGCCGCCCAGCGCGGGCAGGCGAGCCCGCCCGGCCCCCGGACCAGCCCGGAGGCCGTCTGATGGCAACGCTCAGCATCCCGGCCCTGCGCACCGGCACACCCCGCGTCCTCAGAAGCCGAGCCGCGGGCAAGCTCCTGCTGCTCGCCCTCGTCGCCGCGGTCCTCGCCCCCTGGGCCGCCGCCCACTGGCCCGGCGCCGGCTGGCCCCACCAGCTGACGATCCACCTGGACAAGCCCCTCGCCACCGCCAGCGACTGGGTCATCGACAACCGGGACAGCCACCCCCTGTTCCTGTACTTCTTCGGCTACATCAGCAACGCCGTCATCCTGGCCGTCCGCGGGGTGTACCTGACCCTCCTCGCCGCGGGCTGGGCCGGCGTCACGGCCCTGAGCGCGCTCACCGCCTGGCGCCTCGGCGGTGTCCGCCTGGCCGCCGGCACCGCGGCCGCGTTCCTGACCTGCGGCGTGCTCGGCATGTGGGTCCCGACCATGCAGACCCTCGCGCTGATGGTCGTGGCGGTCCTCGCCTCCGTCGTCGTGGGCGCGCTCCTCGGTCTCGGCGCCGGCCTGTCCGACCGCCTCG
Source organism: Streptomyces sp. NPDC046881 (assembly GCF_040645015.1). NCBI lineage: Bacteria > Bacillati > Actinomycetota > Actinomycetes > Kitasatosporales > Streptomycetaceae > Streptomyces > Streptomyces sp. NPDC046881. The sequence goes on from NZ_JBEYXJ010000035.1 coordinate 14,681, forward strand.
ACCGCGCCCTGCGTCCGGTCCTGGACACCATGCAGGTGCTCCCGGCCTTCGCCTACCTCCTCCCCGTCGTCCTGGTCTTCGGCATCGGCGTCCCCGCGGCCGTCCTCGCCACCGTCGTGTACGCCGCCCCGCCGATGGCCCGCCTGACCGCGCTCGGTCTGCGCGGCGCCGACCCCGAAGTCCTGGAGGCCGTGGAGTCGCTCGGCGCCACCCGCCGCCAGCGGCTGCTGACCGCGCGCATCCCGCTGGCCCGCAAGGAACTCCTCCTCGGCCTCAACCAGACGATCATGATGGCGCTGTCCATGGCCGTGATCGCCGCCGTCATCGGCGCCGGCGGCCTCGGCGACCGCGTCTACCAGGCGCTCGCCTCGGTCGACGTCGGCGCGGCCCTCGCGGCCGGCATCCCGATCGTGCTGCTCGCGGTGGTCCTGGACCGCGTGACCGCCGCCGCCGGGGACGGGACGACGCGCACCCGGACCATCGGCTGGCCGTACGCCCTCGCCGTCTCCGTGGCCGCCGCCCTCGCCGCCCGCCTGCTCGGCGCGCTCGACTGGCCCGCCGGCTGGTCCCTGGACATCGCCGAGCCGGTCAACCGCGCCGTCGACTGGATGACCGCCCACCTGTACTCCGGCGTCCCCGTCATCGGCGGCACCGCGGACTGGGCGGGTCACTTCACCACCTGGATCCTGGACCCCGTCCGGGACGGCCTGCAGTGGCTGCCCTGGTGGTCGGTGCTGCTGCTCGTCGCCGCGCCGGCCTGGCTGATCGGCACCTGGCGCACCGCGCTGACCGCCGTCCTCGCCATGGCCGCGATCGGCGTGCTCGGCGTGTGGGAGCCCTCGCTCGACACCCTCTCCCAGGTGCTGGCCGCGGTCGCCGTCACCCTCGTCCTCGGCTTCGCGACCGGCATCGCCGCGGCCCGCAGTGACCGGGTCGAGCGTGCGCTGCGCCCGGTCCTGGACGTCTTCCAGACCATGCCGCAGTTCGTGTACCTGATCCCGGTCGTCGCCCTGTTCGGCGTCGGCCGCGCCCCCGCCGTCGCCGCGGCCGTCGTCTACGCCCTCCCGGCCGTCGTGCGGATCACCGCGCAGGGCCTGCGCCAGGTCGACCAGGCCGCGCTGGAGTCGGCGCGCTCGCTCGGCGCGACCGGCCGCCAGCAGCTGTGGCAGGTGCAGCTCCCGCTGGCCCGGCGCGCGCTGCTGCTCGCCGTCAACCAGGGCGTGGTCCTGGTACTGGCCGTGGTCATCATCGGCGGCCTGGTCGGCGGCGGCGCCCTCGGCTACGACGTCGCCTTCGGCCTCGCCCAGGGCGACCTGGCGACCGGCCTCGTCGCCGGTGCCGCCATCGTCTGCCTCGGCCTGATGCTCGACCGGGTGACCCAGCCGACGGAGCGCCGCCCGGGGAAGGGAGCCTGACATGCGCCTTCGTACGACCCTCCCGGCCGCCGTCGCCGTGCTGGCCCTGGCCACCGGCTGCGGCGCCGCCGACATGACCAAGCAGGCCTCGCCCTTCGCGAACGCCGGGGGCGCCAAGTCGGTGACCCTGTCCGTGCAGTCCTGGGTGGGCGCGCAGTCCAACGTGGCCGTCGCCCAGTACATCCTGGAGCACAAGCTCGGCTACCGCGTCGACACCGTCCAGGTCGACGAGGTGCCCGCGTGGGACGCGCTCAGCCAGGGCCGCGTCGACGCCCTCCTGGAGGACTGGGGCCACCCGGACCAGGAGAAGCGGTACGTCACCGACAAGAAGACGATCGCGCCCGGCGGCGACCTCGGGGTGACCGGGCACATCGGCTGGTTCGTGCCCACCTACCTGGCCGAGCAGCACCCGGACATCACCGACTGGCGGAATCTGAACAAGTACGCCTCGCTGTTCCGCACCGCGGAGAGCGGCGGCAAGGGCCAGCTGATGGACGGCTCCCCGTCCTACGTCACCAACGACAAGGCGCTGGTGAAGAACCTGAAGCTGGACTACCAGGTCGTCTTCGCCGGTTCCGAGGCGGCGCAGATCACCCAGATGAAGCAGTTCGCCAAGGAGAAGAAGCCCTTCCTGACGTACTGGTACTCACCCCAGTGGCTGTTCGAGAAGGTGCCCATGACGGAGGTGAAGCTGCCGCCGTACAAGGAGGGCTGCGACGCGGAGCCGGCGAAGGTCGCCTGCGCCTACCCGCACACCCCGCTGCAGAAGTACCTGAACGCGGACTTCGCGAAGACCGGCGGCAAGGCGGCGGCCTTCCTGAAGAGGTTCCGGTGGACGACGGAGGACCAGAACGAGGTCTCCCTGATGATCGCCGACCGGAAGATGGACCCGCAGGAGGCGGCGAAGAAGTGGGTGGACAGCCACCCCGCCGTGTGGAAGAAGTGGCTGTCCTGAACCGGGTCACCCCGCCAGGCCGTCGGCGATCTCCCGCAGCGCCGCCGCGGCCCGCCGCTGGAGGCCCGGCCCGAAGGTGACCCGGGTGGCCCCGAGCCCGCCGAGCGCGGCGGGCCCGGGGGCGTCCCCGTCCAGCCGGGCCAGGGCGTTCAGCGGACCCTGGATCCCGGACCGCAGCAGCGGCAGCACCGCCGTGGGAGCCAGGATCGGGTACACGCAGTCCGCGCCCGCCGCGACGTACAACGCGGCCCGCTCGATGGCCCGTTCCGGGTCGCCGTCGCCGTGCACGAAGACGTCCACGCGGGCGTTGACGAACAGCCGGTCCGCGGCGGCGGCCCGCACCGCGGCGAGGAACCCGGCGTGCTCGTGCGGGTCCTTGAGGACACCCCCCGTCGAGTCCTCCAGGTTGCAGCCGACGGCACCCGCCTCCAGCAGCCGCTCGACCAGCTCCTTCGGGTCGAGCCCGTACCCGTCCTCGACGTCCGCCGACACCGGCACGTCCACCGCCCGGGTGATCCGGGCGACCGTCGCGAACATCTCGTCGGCGGGGGTGGCCCCGTCCTCGTAGCCGAGGGCGGCGGCCACGCCCGCGCTCGGCGTGGCCAGCGCCGGGAACCCGGCGGCCGCGAACACCCGCGCGCTCGCCGCGTCCCACGGCCCGGGCAGCACCAGGGGGTCCCCCGGGACGCGCCCCCGGTGCAGGGCGCGGAACTCCTCGACCCCGTCCCGCGCCGGACTCACCTGTGCTGCCCGGGCTGGTAGTGCCCCGGGGTCATCCGGAAGGTCACACCGAACCGGTTCCAGGCGTTGATCACCGTGATCGCGGCGACCAGCTGGGCCAGCTCGGCCTCCCCGAAGTGCTCGGCGGCCCTGGCGTAGACCTCGTCCGGCACGAAGCTGTCGGTCAGCACGGTGACCGCCTCGGTCAGCTCGATCGCCGCCAGCTCCTTCTCGGTGTAGAAGTGCCGCGACTCCTGCCACGCGCTCAGCTGCACGACCCGCTCGACGCTCTCGCCGGCCGCGAGGGCGTCCTTGGTGTGCATGTCGAGGCAGAACGCGCAGTGGTTGAGCTGCGAGGCGCGGATCTTCACCAGCTCGTAGAGCTTGGGGTCCAGGCCCCGCCTGGCGACGCTGTCCAGGCGGATCATCGCCTTGTAGACGTCGGGTGCGTGCTCGGCCCAGCCCAGACGCGGGGCCTCTTCGGTGGCGTATGCGACGGTTTCCTGTGCAGTGCTCATGCTGTCGACCCTAGGAGCGAGGCAGCCCAGGAGTATGGTCCATTTCCATGGCGAGTTCCTGGGCCACTCTGGGCGTCGACCTGCATCTCGAACCGAGCGGGACGGGCGGTGTGCGCCGGGGCCTGACCGACGCCCTGCGCGACGCGGTCCGCTCCGGCCGGCTCGCCCCGGGCACCCGGCTGCCGTCGTCCCGCTCCCTCGCCGCCGACCTCGGTCTTGCCCGCAACACCGTCGCCGAGGCCTACGCCGACCTGGTCGCGGAGGGCTGGCTCACCGCCCGGCAGGGCTCCGGCACCCGGGTGGCGGCCGGCGCCCCCCACGGCCCCACGGCACCCTCCGCCCCCGCGCCACCCCACCGCACCCCCGCCCTGCCGCGCCACGACCTCGTCCCCGGCACCCCCGACCTGGCCGCCTTCCCGCGCACCGAGTGGCTCAAGGCCACCCGCCGGGCCCTGGCCACGGCCCCCTTCCACGCCCTCGGCTACGGCGACCCGCGCGGCCGCCCCGAACTGCGCACCGCCCTCGCCGGTTACCTCGCCCGGGCCCGCGGGGTGCGCACCGACCCCGACACCCTCGTGATCACCGCGGGCTTCTCGCACGCCCTGACCCTCCTCGGCAAGGTCCTGCGGGCCCGCGGGGTGCGCACGGTGGCCGTGGAGTCGTACGGCCTCGACGTCCACTGGGCGCTGCTGCGCGCCGCGGGGCTCGCCACGCCCCCGCTGCCCTACGACGACCTCGGCACGGATCCCGGCGAGCCGGGCGCGGCCGGCGCGGTCCTGCTCACCCCCGCCCACCAGTTCCCGATGGGCGTGCCCCTGCACCCCGACCGGCGGGCCGCCGTGGTCGCCTGGGCCCGCCGCACCGGCGGGCTGATCCTGGAGGACGACTACGACGGCGAGTTCCGCTACGACCGCCAGCCCGTCGGCGCCCTGCAGGGCCTTGCCCCCGACCGGGTCGTCTACCTCGGCACGGCCAGCAAGTCGCTCGCGCCCGGACTGCGGCTGGGCTGGATGGTGCTGCCGCCGGCCCTGGCCGCGGAGGTGGCCTCGGCCAAGGGCCGTGCGGACACCGTCGGCGCGCTGGAGCAGCTCACCCTCGCGGAGTTCCTCACCTCCGGCGCGTACGACCGCCACGTCCGCTCCTCCCGCCTGCGCTACCGCCGCCGCCGCGACGCCCTCACCGCGGCCGTGACCGCCCGGGCCCCCGAGGTCGGGGTCACCGGCATCGCCGCCGGCCTGCACGCGGTCCTGCGCCTGCCCCCGGGCACCGAGGAGTCCGTGGTCCAGGCCGCGGCCTGGCAGGGCCTGGCCCTCCACGGCCTCTCCTTCCACCGCCATCCGCAGGCCGTCACGGAGCGGCTGGACGCCCTGGTCGTCGGCTACGGAACGCCTCCGGACAGCGCGTGGGCGGGGGCCTTGGAAGCGTTGTGCCGGGTGTTGCCCTAGGGCCCGCGGGAGCCTGTACCCGCCAACCGCAGGGGGGTTGTAAAGGAGGACCGAACAGGAGCATATTCTTTTGGCGCCCTCGGGGGCTGCGTGATTTTTCGCGGGGGAGGGTATGGGGCGCAACTTTCTCACCACAAGAACCGAACGTGTCCGCAGGCATGTTCGAACTCACCTTTCGCGTGCTCTGGTCAGTTCGGTCAGTTCCGTCGCCGTACTCGCGGGATTCCTGTCGGCGGCCGGAGTGGTGTGGCCCCTGTGGTCCTATGTGGCCCTGTGCATCGCCGGCGCACTCGTCTTCCTCGGCGCCTTCGCCGTGCCGCCCGCGCAGTTGCGGTACGTGGTGCTCGCCGCCAGTTACACCGATTCCCAATTGGCTCCGCGGCGGTCGTCGATGCGGGAAGTCGCGCCGGGAGCGCCGGTACGCCGTGTGGCCTCGGCCGCGGTGGACGATCCGGTGTATCTGGGGGGCCTGCGCGCCCTGCTTCCCTCCGAGGCGCCATTGATCGTCGTTCCGAGCGGCTCCCGGGACCTGCCCGACCCGGGTGAATTACCGGTTCCGATCCGTGCCAACCGCAAGGGCTACTCCTTCGTGCAACTGGACCGGTCCGCACTCGGTGTTCCCGTCCCCGACGTCACCTTCAGCAGGGAACTGCCGGCCGGGGCCCCGGACGGGGACCATTCGGGCGCCGTACGCGACCTCACCTTCGCCGCGCGGCTGGCCGCCGCCCTGGCGGAGCCCGGGCATGCGGTTCCGCTGCTCATGCCGGAACACTGCGTCGACGCCCGCCGGCTCGCGGAGCACGACGTCGTCGTGGTCGGCGGGCCCGACGTCAATTTCTGGCACGCCGCCCTGTACGAGACGGTGTTCGCTTCTTTCGCCACACCCACCAGCAGCGTCCCGCTGGCGATGGGCATGCGGAGCGAACGAAAAGGCGTGGCGAACTATGGATCGACCTATGTGCATGTGAATCTCGACGGGCTTGCGGGCGTTTTTCCCTTGGCCGAATCCGACGCATACGACATCGACGACCGCCTGTATCCTGCGTATGGAATGATTCTTGCCTGCCGGAATCCGTTCGCCGCGGCGATGGGAAAGTCCCATTGGTGCACGTTCGTTGCAGGACTCACTTCGGTCGCCACGGCGGGAAGCGTCAGCGCCCTCGCCGAAATTCTGCACATCATGCGCGCCGACCCGGAGCGCAACTTCCACAGCCCCGTCCCCACGGCCGGCCGGAACGTCCAGGCGAATGTGTCGGCGTTGCTCTGCCGGGTGCTGGAGGTCGAATACCCGATCATGCGCCGGGACGGCGCACTGGTGCCGAGACAGCGACACTCCCTGCCGGCGGAGGGCCGGGATCCGCACCACAGTTCCTCCGGAATACCCACGAAAGTCCAGTACCTCGATTTCCGGGGTGCCCAGCCGCTCTGGCGCGATGTGACAGCAGATCAGTGAAAACCGGGGGGCGACGCGATGATGCACTTACCGGAGAGCTGCCAGGTGGCCGTCGTCGGATCCGGCATCGCCGGGCTGACCCTGGCGCGGGAACTCGCTCTGTCGGGTGTGCGGTCCTGTGTGGTGCTCGAAGCGGGACCGGCCGGCGATCTCCGGCACAAGAACAGCCTTCCCGGGGACGTCGGGCTGCGCCTGTGGCACACGGCCGCGGCCGATCCGTACTTCGCCCGCTCCTGGTCCAGCGACCGCCCGCCCCACTTCCACCGGGCCTCCGGCATCCGGCGCCGGGTCGGCGGCCGCTCGCTCTACTGGCACGGTGTGTGCCTCCCGATCGAGAACGACGTACTGCGGGCCGGGGCATGGCCCCCGTCGGTCGTCGACGCCCTGGGCTCCGTGAGCGGCAGCGGGCTGTACGCCGACACGGCACGACGGTTGGAGGACTGGCTCGGCGAGCCGCTGGACGCCTCCCGGGGGCCCCTGGAGGCCGCCGTGCTGAAGTGGCTCCTCGCCCAGGGCTACTTCGCCCGGACGGTGCCGCAGGCGGCCCGGTTCGACCGCGCCACCGGCATCCGCGTTCCGTACTCCCCGGTCGAGCACTGGCTCAGGGAGGACCCGGGGGGCCTGCCTCCGGTGCACGCGCGGTGCGAGGTCCTGGAGATGACCCCGACGGCCTCCGGCCGGGTGGCCCTGACCCTGGACTCCGGCGGGAGCCGCCGGGTCCTCGTCGCGCAGCGCGTGTGCCTCGCGGCGGGCACGCTGCCGACCACCGTACTGGCGGGCCGCCTGATGATGCGGGTGGCAGGGACGGACGAGTGCCGTCTGGAAGGCCTGAACGACCACATCGTGCAGGGGTTCACCGCCTCCGTGCCGCGCCGCGTGCTGGCTCTGCCGCGCCTGCCCGGCGACGCGCTCTGCTACGTCCCCAGGACGGACCCCACGGAATCCAACCTCTTCCTGGACGTCACGGAGACCTCCGATCCCGACCGGGTGCTGCTCACCGCGTGGACCATGGGCGAGCAGGTGGGCGGCGACTCGGCGGTACGCGTCCCCAGGGACCCCGGTGCCCCGGCCCTCGTGGACGTCCGGCTGAGCGAGCGGGACCACCGCGTGATCCGGCACCAGACGCGGCAACTGAGGGAACTGGCCGAGCGGTTGGCGGGGAACCCGGTGCTCACCGGCGAGTGGCACTTCGCCGCGGGCTCACCGGAGTACCTCCCGGCCCGCACCCGGGCCCGGGCACATGGCGACGACGGCGACGGCATCGCCTTCTTCCCCTACGTCTATCCCCTCGGCAGCGTGGACCACGAGTCCGGCACGCTGCCGCTCGGGTCCCCGCTCGCCGACGACTACGGAGCCCTGCGGTGCCTGCCGGCCGTCCGCGTCGCGGGGCCGGCCGCCTTTCCCCGATCCGGTGCGGCGAACCCCTCGCTGACCACCATGGCCCTGGCCGCAGGACAGGCCAGGGCCACGTCCTCGACCCTGTGACCACCCGCGACACGACCGCGTGACATCCCTTCGGAGGCACCCGTGCACCTTCCCAGCGACCTGGTATCGGCCTTCCGCGGCGGACGCGGCGCAGTCTTCGTGGGTGCCGGCGCCTCGGTCGACGCGGGCCTGCCGACCTGGCAGCAGTTCGTCACCCGGCTCGCCCTGGAACTGGACATCGACCCGGGCCCCGACGGGGGCTTCCCCACGGCCGAGCTGAACAAGATCCCGCAGTACTACGAGAACCGGTTCAACCGCCGGCTGCTGCTCTCCGCGGTGCAGGAACTGCTGGGCGACCGGCGGAACGTGGGGTCGCAGGTGCACCGCCTCCTGGCCCAGCTGCCCTGCACCACCTTCTACACCACCAACTACGACGAGTTGCTGGAGGACGCCCTCCGGGACCAGGGGCAGCGGTTCAGCGTCGTGGCGAGCGAGGAGGCGGCACGGGCCTCCTCCGACATCCACGGGCACGTGGTCAGGAAGATCCACGGGACACTCTCCCAGCCGCAGACACTGATCATCACGAGGGACGACTACGCGCGGTTCGTCAACGCGAACAGCGTCACGATCAACACGCTCCAGAGCGACCTGATCCACCACATGTTCCTGTTCGTCGGGTACAGCCTGAGCGATCCCGACTTCAACAACATCTACGACAACGTCCTGTACAACATGGGGAACATGGCGCAGACGCACTACCTGTGCGTGCCGCACGCCTCGGCGTTGGAGATCGACGACCTCGCGCGCCGGGGCATCAAGACGATCGACCTCTCGGTCTGGCCCGGGGCGAACCCCAGCGAGCAGCTCAAGTCGTTCCTGTCGGACCTCGCCAACGCCACGAGCGACCTCGTGCACATCGAGAGGTTCTTCAAGGGGCTGCGGAACGGTGACCGGGTGCCGCTGGTCATAAGCTCGACCCTGAACGACGGTGAGCAGTTCGTCTTCTACCCGGACTGTGACGTCCGCGTCGCCCAGCAAGTGGAACGCGCACTGGAGCGCATGGGGGTGTCGACCCGCTGGGTGGCCGATCAGGTGGCCCTGGAGGAGGCGGACACGTACATGGGGGACAATGTCGTCCTGATCTGCTCACCCTTCGGCAACAAATTCACTCGCCGGGTCTTCGAGGAACTGGGTCCCGGAAACATCTGCGTACGCTTCTGCCACACGAACGGGAAGCGCTACATCCAAGACCTGAAAACGGCCAGGGAATACATCGCGGACGATCCCTCGCAGCCACCCGGGAACGCCGAGATGTCGGACTACTGCGTCATCGCCCGGTACCGCAACCCGTGGAATCCGAGCAAACACATCTACTTGTTCGCCGGAATCTACGCCATCGGGACGCACGCCATCTCGCAGTACCTCTCGAACCTCATGAACTACCGGCACCTGCCCGACGATCCCGAGGACTCGGTCGCCTTGCTGCGGGTGTCCTTCGTCGATCACGACCCGTACAACTACGACTACGAGGTGGCCTTGCACGAGGTCCTGTGAGGCGCCTCAGCCGGCGAAGATCGCGTCCGCCGGAAAACGCAGGTCGATCTTGGATCGGATCGCGTCCATCGTTTCCATGACGGACAGGGTCTCGTCCAGCGGCATGAGCGGACTCTCCAGCCGGCCGGCCGCGAGGCACCGGCTGACCTCCTCCGCCTCGTGCTCCATCCCGTTGCCGCGGTGCGGGAACTGGTGGGGGATCCGGCTGCCGTCGCTCAGCAGCAGGTCGAAGGCGGTGGGGTTGTACCAGCGGTCCATCTCGATGCGTCCGCCGGTGCCCAGGATCACGGCGTGCGCGGGGGAGTCGACCTGGATGCTGCACATCAGGCTGGTCAGCTGACCGCCTTCGTGCGTGAGGACGGCCCCGGTCTGCTCGTCCGCGCCCGTGGTCGCACGGGTGCTGGTCGCCGCGATGCCGACGGGACGCCCGAAGAGCTGGTGGGCCAGTGAGACCGGGTAGATGCCGATGTCCATCAGGGCGCCGCCGCCGAGCTCCAGGTTCCGCAGGCGGTGCGTCGGATCCGGGTCGCTGTACCAGCCGAGTTCGGCCACGAGGGCGCGCGGCTGGCCGATCGTGCCGTCGGCGACCATGCGCATCACTTCCCGCATCGCAGGAGTGAATCTCGTCCACATGGCTTCCATCAGGAAGACGCCGTGCTCGCGTGCCGCCCGCACCATGTCCGCTGCCTCGGAATGGTTGATCGCAAACGGCTTTTCGCACAGGACGGGCTTTCCGTGCTCAAGCGCGAGGAGAGACGCCGATCGGTGTTCCGTGTGCGGGGTGGCGACATACACGGCATCGACCTCGGGATCCCGCATCAGTGCCTGGTAACCGCAGTGCACCCGGACCTCGGGTGCCAAACGCGTGAGGCGCGCCGCGTTCCTGATGTCGCGCGTGCCGACGGCCACCAGTCGCGAGCCGTCGGTCACCCGCAGCGCTTCGGCGAACGCGACTGCGATTTTTCCCGTACCGACGATGCCCCAGCGCGTCATTCTGGCTCCTAGAGACGGTGATCGTGTCTTTCAGGGCGTTGCGGGACACGGATATGGTCGCTCACCCATGCAGGAAACGTCTCGATCTGGGCATCGGTTACTGTTCGCGGCGACATCATCCCCTGGCGGCCCTGTGCTAAACGTCCGATCAGGGGTTCCCGGTGGTGAAACGGTCGAGTGTTCAGCGCACTTACCACATCAGTGCATAAGGCCGGTGACTGTTTGCGCCGCCCCCGCGAAAGAAGCTCATCGGGCCGCACTCGGCACTCACACACCTTCGGCCGCCCCCTCCTCCGCCGGCGCCTCCCCGAACCGGGCCAGCAGCAACGCCCCCGCCACCGCCACCGCGAAGCCCAGCGCCGCCACCCCGGCCATGCCCTCCCGCGTCCGGTCGCCGAGCCAGACCACCCCCACCGCGGCCGGACCGATCGTCTCCCCGATCACCAGCCCCGCCGTCGCGGTCGTCACCGAGCCCCGCTGGAGGGCCGAGGTGAGCAGGAGGAACGCGGCGCCGCCGCCGAGCAGCAGCGCGTACGCCGCCGGGTTGACCAGCAGGTCGCCCGGCCGCAGCGAGTCGATCAGCCGGACCGCCACCTCCACGACCCCGAACCCGCACCCGGCGCCGAGCCCCAGCAGCAGTGCCCGGGCCCGGCCGGACAGGCGCCCGCCGATCCCGCCGAGCAGCAGCACGCCCACGGCGGCCGCGAGCATCGCGTACGGCAGCCAGTCCGGGCCGGTCCGGTCGCCCTCGGTGCCCGAGGCCAGTCCCAGCAGGGCGAGCCCGGCGCACACCACCCCGACGGCGCCCCACTCCAGGCCGCTCAGCCGGACCCCCAGCAGCCGCGCCGCCACCACGGCGGTCACCGCGAGGCTCGCCGCCAGGGCCGCGCCCACCGCGTAGATCGGCACCGACCGCAGGGCCGCGATCTGCAGCAGGAAACCGAGCCCGTCGAGCGCGAGCCCGGCGAGGTAGCGCCACTGCCGCAACGCCCGCAGCAGCAGCGCCGCGTCCCCGCCGCCGCTCTCCCCGGCGCCCGCCTCTCGCGCGGCCACCGCCTGCAACACCGTCGCGGTTCCGAAGCAGACCGCCGCGCCCAGGGCGCACACCATTCCGAACAGCACGAAGCGACTCTAGGCGAGCGGGAGATCACGGACCCCCTCGTGCGGGTACTCACACCGATCTCTAGGCTGGCCGCCGAACTCCACATCCGACGGGGGAGACACCACCATGGAGCGCACACACCGGCCACTCCGTTCCGGCACGGTCGTCCTGGGCGGCGTGGGCCTGCTGGCCGCCGCACTCACCGCCTGCTCGTCCGAACCGGACAAGCGCTGCGTCGACCGCGACAGCTACAACCTCACCAAGGGGTACAAGGTCGTCTCCGACAAGGACTGCAAGACGACGGGCACGCCCGGGAAGACGACGGGTAAGACCGGCAAGAAGAAGCTCAAGAAGCAGGTCGACGCCGCCTGGTACTACGAGGGCAAGGAGAAGGACGGCTGGGTCGACGGCGGTTCCTTCACCAAGCCCGGCGGGGGCTCGGGCAGCGGCTCGTCCGGCGGTGACGACGACGACCACCACAGCGGGAGCGGAGTCCATCGCGGGGGCTTCGGCGGCGGCAAGGGCAGCTCCGGCGGCTGACCGGAACACGCACATGGAACGCCGTACCCTCACCCCCCGCCCCGGCTGGCAGCAGACCGTCGAGGCCCAGGGCCTGGTCTACCCGCTCACCCGCCACCCCGACGGCTCGCTGCGCCCGTACTGGGACGAGAGCGCCTGCTACGTCTTCTCCCTGGAGGAAATCGAGGCGTTGGAGGAGACCGTCGAGGAACTCCACCGCATGTGCCTGGCCGCGGCCGGGCACATCGTGGCCGAGGACCGCCTCGCCGACCTCGGCATCACCGACCCGCGGGTGGCCGCAGCGGTCACCGAGGCCTGGCACCGCCGTGCCGAACTCCCGTCCGTCTACGGCCGTTTCGACCTCCGCTACGACGGCACCGGGCCGGCGAAGCTGCTGGAGTACAACGCGGACACCCCGACCTCTCTGGTCGAGGCCGCCTCCCCGCAGTGGTTCTGGATGGAGGAGCGCTTCCCCGGCGCCGACCAGTGGAACTCCCTGCACGAACGCCTGGTGGACGCCTGGCGCTCGCAGTCGGCCCTGCTGCCCCCCGGCAGCCCGCTGCACTTCGCGCACTCCTCGGCCGACGAACTCGGCGAGGACCTGATGACGGTCGCCTACCTCAAGGAGACCGCCGAGCAGGCCGGGCTCACCACCGACTGGCTCGCCATGGAGGAGATCGGCTGGGACAGCCTCTCCGGCCGCTTCGTCGACAACCGGCTCCGCTTCATCCGCGGCATCTTCAAGCTCTACCCGTGGGAGTGGCTCACCACCGACGCCTTCGGCGGGCACGTCCTGGACACCCTCGACAACGGCGGCGGCACCGGCAGCACCCTGTGGATCGAACCGGCCTGGAAGATGCTCCTGAGCAACAAGGCCCTGCTGCCGATCCTCTGGGAGCTGTACCCCGGCCATCCGAACCTCCTGCCCGCCTACCTGGACGGCCCCCGCGACCTGCCCGGCACCACCGGCTACGTCGCCAAGCCCCTCCTCGGCCGCGAGGGCGAGGGCGTCACCGTCCACCCCCCGGGCGCGCCGGCCGTCCTGCGCGACGAGCCCTGCTGCTACCAGCAGTTGGCCCCGCTGCCCGCCTTCGACGGCAACCACGTGGTCCTGGGTGCCTGGGTGGTCCGGGACGAACCGGCGGGCCTCGGCATCCGCGAGTCCACCGGCCTGATCACCGACGAGTACGCCCGCTTCCTGCCCCATGTGATCCTCTAGGGGTTTCGCCCGGATCAGGGCGCACTGGTTGCTCCCGACGAGAACCCCTGGCCCCCGAGCAGCCTCTCCACCGCCGCCCGTGCGTGCCGCGCGGGGGCGGGGTCGCCGGTGATGCCCGCGGTGACGACGGCTCCCTCGGCGAGCAGGAAGACCGGTTCGGTCAGGGGTGTGCCGGTGGCGCGCACCCAGGCGGCGAGCTGGTCGTGGAAGGCCTGTTTGTGGGCGCGGACCTCGGCCAGCACCGGCTCGGAGGAGGAGCCGAGTTCGCCGTGGGCGTTGATCCAGGCGCAGCCGCGGAAGCCGGGCTCGGCGAACCAGCCGGCGAGCCAGTCGAAGACCGCGAGGACCCGGGCGCGGGGGTCCGGGACGCTCTCCACGTGGGCGGCCAGGCTCGCGCGCCAGCGCCGGTCGCGGCGCCGGAGCATGGCGACCACCAGGTCCTCCTTGGTCGCGAACAGCCGGTATATCCGCTTCAGCGGCAGGCCGGACGCCTCGCGGACCCGGTCCATCCCGACCGCCTGGATGCCGTGCGCGTAGAAGAGCGCCTCCGCCGCGTCCAGGAGCGCCTCGCGGTCCAGGCGGGTCTGTTCCTCGGTGATCGGCGCGGGCATCCGGGGCTCCTTGACGTAGAGAACGGCCGTTCTCTACTTTAGTGGCCTGATGGAGAACGCTCGTTCTCGACCCGAGGAGGCGTCGTGCCCGAAGACCGCCCGCCCTACCCGCCCTTCACCCTGGAGACCGCCCGCCGGAAGGTGCAGGCCGCCGAGGACGCCTGGAACACCCGCGACCCCCACCGGGTCGCCCTCGCCTACACCCCGGACTCCGTCTGGCGGAACCGGGACCGGTTCCTCGCCGGCCGGGACGAGATCGTCGCCTTCCTGACGGAGAAGTGGCAGCGCGAACGGGACTACGCCCTGCGCAAGAGCCTGTGGAGCTTCGACGGCAACCGCATCGCCGTCCGCTTCCAGTACGAGTGCCGTGACGCCGACGGCCAGTGGTGGCGCTCCTACGGCAACGAACTGTGGGAGTTCGACGAGCACGGCCTGATGCGCCGCCGCGAGGCGAGCATCAACGACGTGCCCATCGACGAGGCCGACCGGCGCATCCTCGGACCCCGGCCGGCCGACGAGCACGACACCGACATCCCGCTGCACTGACCGCCCCTAGGTGCCCGCCAGCACCGCCCGCAGCTGTTCCAGCCCCCAGTCCAGGTCCTCCTCGCCGATCACCAGCGGCGGCGCGATCCGGACGGTCGACCCGTGGGTGTCCTTGACCAGGACCCCGCGGGCCAGCAGCCGCTCCGAGACCCGCCGAGCGGTGCCGACCGCCGGCGAGACGTCCACCCCGGCCCACAGCCCGCGCCCGCGCACCGCCGTCACCCGGCCCGTGGCCGGCAGCTCGCCCAGTGCCCGGTGCAGCCGCTCGCCCAGCCGGGCCGCCCGCTCCTGGTACTCCCCGGTCCGCAGCATCGCGATCACCTCCAGCGCCACCGCGCAGGCCAGCGGATTCCCGCCGAACGTCGACCCGTGCTCACCCGGCCGGAACACCCCGAGCACCGCCGCGCTCGACACCACCGCCGACACCGGCACGATCCCGCCGCCCAGCGCCTTGCCCAGCACGTACACGTCCGGTACGACCCCCTCGTGCTCGCACGCGAAGGTCCGCCCGGTCCGGCCCAGGCCCGACTGGATCTCGTCGGCCACGAACAGCACGTTCCGCTCGCGCGTCAGCTCCCGCACGCCGGCCAGATAACCGGCCGGCGGCACGATCACCCCGGACTCGCCCTGGATCGGCTCCAGCAGCACGGCCACGGTGTTCTCGGTGAGCGCCGCCCGCATCGCGGTCAGATCGCCGTACGGCACGATCTCGAACCCCGGCGTGTACGGCCCGTAGTCCGCCCGCGCCTCCGGATCCGTGGAGAAGCTGATCACCGTCGTCGTACGGCCGTGGAAGTTGCCGC
Organism: Streptomyces sp. NPDC046881; assembly: GCF_040645015.1. Lineage (NCBI taxonomy): Bacteria > Bacillati > Actinomycetota > Actinomycetes > Kitasatosporales > Streptomycetaceae > Streptomyces > Streptomyces sp. NPDC046881. The sequence continues at coordinate 29,959 of NZ_JBEYXJ010000035.1, forward strand.
CCGCCACGACGACCTTCGCCATCTCCGCGGGCACCCCCTTCACCCGGTACCCCCACTTCCGGGCCGTCTTGATCGCGCTCTCCACCGCCTCCGTGCCCGTGTTCATGGGCAGCACCATCTCCATCCCGCACAGCCGGGCCAGCTCCGTGCAGAACGCCGCGAACCGGTCGTGGTAGAAGGCGCGGGAGGTCAGCGTCACCCGGTCCAGCTGCCGCCGGGCCGCCTCCGCCAGCCGCCGGTTGCCGTGCCCGAAGTTCAGTGCCGAGTAACCGGCCAGCAGGTCCAGGTACCGCCGCCCCGCCACGTCCGTCAGCCACGCCCCCTCACCGGTGGCGATCACCACGGGCAGCGGGCGGTAGGTGGGCGCGCAGTGCGCGTCGGCGGCGGCGATCAGGTCTTCAGCAGCGGTCACGGCCTCTCCCGAGTACGTCCGGAAACGACGGCGAACCCCTTCATATCCTCGCTCGCATGGTGGACGCGGGACCTGCGCCGCCCGGCGCGCCCGGTAGTCTGACGAACGGGCCGTGACTGGCGCGCTGGGATGGGACGGACCATCAGGGAGCGGTCCGAGCGGGAAGAGTGCCGTGCGCCTGGGCCGAACGTGAACGCTGTACGCACACCGTCCGGAGGTCCCCGATGCCCGAGAATTCCGTCTCCCCCTCCACCGAGACCACGGCCTTCCGCGCCGCCCTCGACGTCATCCGCGCGGTGGAGCCGCGCGTCGCCGACGCCATCGGCCAGGAGGTCACCGACCAGCGCGGCATGCTCAAGCTGATCGCTTCCGAGAACTACGCCTCCCCGGCGACCCTGCTCGCGATGGGCAACTGGTTCAGCGACAAGTACGCCGAAGGGACCATCGGCCGCCGCTTCTACGCCGGCTGCCGCAACGTCGACACCGTCGAGGCCCTCGCCGCCGAGCACGCCCGCGAACTCTTCGGCGCCCGCCACGCCTACGTCCAGCCGCACTCCGGCATCGACGCCAACCTCGTCGCCTTCTGGGCCGTCCTCGCCGACCGCGTCGAGGCACCCTTCCTGGAGAAGACCGGCGTCCGCCAGATCAACGACCTCGGCGAAGCCGACTGGGCCGAGCTGCGCCAGGCCTTCGGCAACCAGCGCATGCTCGGCATGTCCCTGGACGCCGGCGGCCACCTCACCCACGGCTTCCGCCCGAACATCTCCGGCAAGATGTTCGACCAGCGCTCCTATGGCACCGACCCGGCCACCGGCCTCGTCGACTACGAGGCCCTGCGCGCCCAGGCCCGCGAGTTCAAGCCGCTGATCATCGTCGCCGGCTACTCCGCGTACCCCCGTCTGGTGAACTTCCGGATCATGCGGGAGATCGCCGACGAGGTCGGCGCCACCCTCATGGTCGACATGGCGCACTTCGCCGGCCTGGTCGCGGGCAAGGTGCTCACCGGCGACTTCGACCCGGTCCCGCACGCCCAGATCGTCACCACGACCACCCACAAGTCCCTGCGCGGCCCGCGCGGCGGCATGGTCCTGTGCGACGACTCCCTCAAGGACCAGGTCGACCGCGGCTGCCCGATGGTCCTCGGCGGCCCGCTCCCGCACGTCATGGCCGCCAAGGCCGTCGCCCTGGCCGAGGCCCGGCAGCCCGCCTTCCAGGACTACGCCCAGCGCATCGTCGACAACTCCCGCGCCCTCGCCGAGGGCCTGATCCGCCGCGGCGCCACCCTGGTCACCGGCGGCACGGACAACCACCTCAGCCTGATCGACGTCGCCACCTCCTACGGCCTCACCGGCCGCCAGGCCGAGGCGGCCCTGCTGGAGTCGGGCATCGTCACCAACCGCAACGCCATCCCGGCCGACCCGAACGGCGCCTGGTACACCTCCGGCATCCGCGTCGGCACCCCCGCGCTCACCACCCGCGGCCTCGGCACGGCGGAGATGGACGAGGTGGCCGCCCTGATCGACCGCGTCCTCACCACCACCGAGCCGGGCACCACCAAGTCGGGCGCCCCCTCCAAGGCGGCCCACGTCCTGGACGGGAAGGTCGCCGAGGAGATCTCCCAGCGGGCCACGGACCTGGTGGCGGGCTTCCCCCTCTACCCGCAGGTCGACCTCGGCTGAAGCGCCCCTCAAGGGGCGCGGGGAACTGCGCGACCGGCCCCCGCCGGCCCGCAGTTCCCCACGCACCGAACCCACCCCGTCTCTCTGCGACAATGAGGGGTATGGCTTCAGACCGTCCTCGCGTGCTCTCCGGTATTCAGCCAACGGCTGGCTCGTTCCACCTCGGCAACTACCTCGGCGCCGTCCGCCAGTGGGTGGCCCTGCAGGAGTCCCACGACGCCTTCTACATGGTCGTCGACCTGCACGCGATCACGGTCCCGCAGGACCCGAAGGAGCTGCGGGCCAACACCCGGCTCGCCGCCGCGCAGCTGCTGGCCGCCGGCCTGGACCCGGACCGCTGCACCCTCTTCGTGCAGAGCCACGTGCCCGAGCACGCCCAGCTGGCCTGGGTCATGAACTGCCTCACCGGCTTCGGCGAGGCCAGCCGCATGACCCAGTTCAAGGACAAGTCCGCCAAGCAGGGCGCCGAGCGGGCCTCCGTCGGCCTGTTCACGTACCCGGTCCTCCAGGTCGCCGACATCCTGCTGTACCAGGCCAACGAGGTGCCGGTCGGCGAGGACCAGCGCCAGCACATCGAGCTGACCCGCGACCTCGCCGAGCGCTTCAACGGCCGCTTCGGCGACACCTTCACGATCCCGAAGCCGTACATCCTCAAGGAGACGGCGAAGATCTACGACCTGCAGGACCCGACGGTCAAGATGAGCAAGTCGGCGTCCACGCCGAAGGGCCTCATCAACCTGCTCGACGAGCCCAAGGCCACGGCGAAGAAGGTCAAGAGCGCGGTCACCGACACGGACACGGTGATCCGCTACGACGTCGAGAACAAGCCGGGCGTCTCCAACCTCCTCACCATCTACTCCACGCTCACCGGCAGGACGGTCGCCGAGCTGGAGCAGGACTACGAGGGCAAGATGTACGGCGCGCTCAAGACCGACCTCGCCGAGGTCATGGTCGAGTTCGTGACGCCGTTCCGGGAGCGCACCCGGCAGTACCTGGACGACGCCGAGACGCTCGACTCGATCCTCGCCAAGGGCGCCGAGAAGGCGCGCGCCGTCGCCGCCGAGACCCTCGCGCAGGCGTACGACCGCGTGGGCTTCCTCCCGGCCAAGCACTGAGGCGTACGACCGCACGGGCCCGAGCGGGCGGAGCGCTGCACATCACTTCCGCTGCGCCTGCCCACAGGACACTCATGGCCGTACAGTCATAGCCGACGGCTGAGCAGAAAACAGACACGACGACAGGAGACGACGTGGGGACCGTAACGATCGGCGTCTCGATCGCGGTCCCGGAGCCTCACGGCAGCCTGCTCCAGGAGCGGCGCGCGGGCTTCGGCGACGCCGCGGCTCACGGCATCCCCACCCACGTCACGCTGTTGCCGCCGACCGAGGTCGAGCAGGCCGACCTGCCGGCGGTCGACGCGCACCTCGCCCGGGTCGCCGCGGCCGGCCGGCCGTTCCCGATGCGGCTGTCCGGCACCGGCACCTTCCGGCCCCTGTCGCCGGTGGTCTACGTCCGGATCGTCCGGGGCGCCGAGGCCTGCACCTGGCTGCAGCAGCGGGTCCGGGACGCCTCCGGACCGGTGGCGCGCGAGCTGCAGTTCCCGTACCACCCGCACGTCACCGTCGCGCACGGCATCGACGACGCGGCGATGGACCGCGCCTTCGAGGAACTGGCGGACTTCGAGGCCGAATGGCCGTGCACCGGCTTCGCGCTGTACGAGCAGGGCGCCGACGGCGTCTGGCGCAAGCTGCGCGAGTACACCTTCGGCGGCTCCGTCGTACCGCCCCAGCCGGGCCACGCGGACGTGTGCGCCCGGCGCGTCGCGCCGTGACGCGCCCCCGTCCGGGACGCTAGACCCCCAGCCTGCGGAACAGGGGCCGCGGAGTGTGGCGCAGCGCCGACATCACGAACCGGAGCGCGCCCGGCACCCACACCGTCTCCGAGCCGCGGCGCAGGCCGAGTTCGATGGCCGTGGCCACCGCCTCCGGGGTGGTGGCGAACGGGGTCCGCGGCCGGCCCGCCGTCCGCCGCGTCCGCACGAAGCCGGGGCGTACGACCATGACGTGCGCGCCGGTGCCGTGCAGGGCGTCACCGAGACCCTGGGCGAAGGCGTCGAGGCCGGCCTTGCTGGAGCCGTAGATGAAGTCGGCGCGGCGGGCGCGTTCGGCCGCGGCGGCGGACAGCACGACGAGGGAGCCGTGGCCCTGGGCCTGGAGCGCGCCGCCGGCGACCAGGCCCGCCGAGACGGCCCCGGTGTAGTTGGTCCGGGCGACCTGCACGGCGCGGGCCGGGTCGCGTTCGTCGTGCGCCTGGTCGCCGAGGATGCCGAAGGCGAGCAGCACCAGGTCGACGGGCCCCTCGGCGAAGACCTTGCCGAGGACGGTCTCGTGGGACTCGGGGTCGAGCGCGTCGAAGGCGACGGTGTGCACGTCCGCGCCGAGCGCGCGCAGGCTCCCGGCGGCGTTCTCCAGCGCGACGGAGGGGCGGCCGGCGAGCCACACCGTGCGGGTGCGGCGGGCGATCAGCCGGCGCGCGGTGGCCAGCGCGATCTCGGACGTGCCGCCGAGGACGAGCAGGGACCTGGGCAGTTCGGTGGCATCCTTCATGACAGTTGACCGTATCGCCCCCATATGCCCGTTCGGGCGCAGAAACGCGGTGTTGACGTCTCCGTGGACCGGGCACATTCGGATCATGGACTGGCTGAAGAAGCTGCCCGGCATCGGGCCGATCGTCACCCGGCTGACCGCCACCCACGCGTGGCGGTCCTACGAGCGGCTGGACCGGGTGAAGTGGGCCCGGCTGGCCGCCGCCATGACCTTCGTCAGCTTCGTGGCGCTGTTCCCGCTGCTGACCGTGGCCGCCGCGATCACCGCCGCCACGCTCAGCCCGGCCCGCCAGAAGACCGTGGAACACCGGATCGCCGACCAGTTCCCGGGCCTGTCCGACCAGTTGGACCTCACCTCCCTGGTGCAGAACGCCGGCACGGTCGGTGTCATCGCGGGCGCCGTGCTGCTGTTCACCGGCATCGGCTGGGTCGGCCAGGTACGGGACTGCCTGCGCGCGGTGTGGGAGCTGCCGGACCGCGAGGAGAACCCGGTGGTCACCAAGGCCAAGGACGCCGGCATCCTGCTCGGCTTCGGCGGCGCCCTGCTGGTCACCCTCGCCGCGTCCACCCTGGCCTCGGCCGCGGTCGGCTGGCTGTCCCGGCAGTTCGGCCTGGACGAGCACAGCTGGGGCAGCGTCCTGCTGCAGATCGCCGCGTTCGCCGTCGCCGTGCTCGCCGACTTCCTCGTCCTGCTCTACGTGCTGACCCTGCTGCCCGGGGTCGAGCCGCCGCGCCGCCGCCTGCTGGTCGCCGCGCTGCTCGGCGCGATCGGCTTCGAACTGCTCAAGCTGCTGCTGAGCGGCTACATCCAGGGCGTCGCCGCGAAGAGCATGTACGGCGCGTTCGGCGTCCCCGTGGCACTGCTGCTGTGGATCAACTTCACCGCCAAACTGGTCCTGTTCTGCGCCTCCTGGACGGCGACCGGCAGCAAGCAGGCCGAACTCACGGGCGCGTCCGACGGCGCATCAGGTCCGGCAGCGGCCACCGGCGGTTGACCAGGAACGCCCCGCTCCCGAGCAGCACCAGCAGCCCGCCCGCGACGGCCAGGGCGATCCCGGCCCCGCCGGCACCGGACGCGGTGGTGGCGCTCGCCGCCGGCCGCGCACCCGACCCGCCGGTCCCGGAACCCCGCCCCGCCGCCTGCGCCGCGTCCTGCCCGGTGGACGCCCCCGGGTCGGGCCGCGTGGTGGCGGCGCTCCTCGGCGGCACCAGCTCGCCCACCGGTTCGACCTTGCCGACCGCCTGGAAACCCCAGTCGAACAGCTTCGCGGTCTCCTTGTAGACCTCGTTGTGCTCGTGCTTCTCCGGATTCATCACCGTGACCAGCAGTACCTTGCCGCCCCGTTCGGCGACCCCGGTGAAGGTGGCGCCGGCGTGCGTGGTGTTGCCGTTCTTCACGCCCGCGATGCCCGGGTAGACGGGCACGTCGCTGTCGCCGCTCAGCAGCCGGTTGGTGTTGCGGATCTCGCCGGAGCCGAATTTCGCGCTCACCGTCGAGCAGTAGTCGCGGAAGTCCTTCTTCTGCAGCCCGGAGCGGGCGAACAGCGTCAGGTCGTACGCCGACGACACCTGTTCCGGTGCGTCGTAGCCGTCGGGGGAGACCACGGTGGTGTCCAGGGCCTGCAGTTCCTCGGCGTGGTCCTGCATGTCCTCGACGGTCCGCGCGACACCGCCGTTCATCGCGGACAGCACGTGCACCGCGTCGTTGCCCGAGCGCAGGAAGACCCCGAGCCACAGATCGTGCACCGAGTAGGTGCTGCCCTCCTTTATCCCGACCACGCTGGAGCCGGCGCCCACGCCCTTGAGGTCTGTCGGCGTCACCTTGTGCACGGTGCCCTTGGGGAACCGGGGCAGCACGGTGTCCGCGAACAGCATCTTCAGCGTGCTCGCCGGGGGCAGCCGCCAGTGCGCGTTGTGCGCGGCGAGGACCTCGCCCGACTCGGCGTCGGACACGATCCAGGACCGGGCGGTGAGGTCCTTGGGCAGTACGGGGACGCCGGGGGCGAGGTTGACCTGGGTGCCCGGCTGCCCGAGCCGGGCGCCCCCCACCGTGGACATCCGGGCCGGGGGAGTGGCCGTCGGGCTCGGGGAGGGGGTCGGCGCGGCGAGCGCGGCGGGCGCGGTGACGGACAGCGACAGCAGGGTGGCGGAGGTGACCAGCAGGGATCGGCGGGCGGTCGTCTTCGGTGCGGGCACGGTCGAGAACGTACCCGTACCGGACCGCGAAGTCCCGCCTGCCGCCCCACCCCCGACACGGAGCCGGACACCGGACGGCGATACTGGACTCATGAAGCTCAGCCGCCCGGTCTCCTGGTTCCTGCTCGCGTTCGGAGTGTGGTCCTGGGTCATCTGGGTCACCTTCGTCAAGAACCTGATCAAGGACAGCAGCGGACTCGCCTTCGACGACGGCCACCCGACCGCGTACTTCTGGGTGCATCTGCTGCTGGCGGTCGTGTCCTTCGTATTGGGGACGGTCATCGGGGTCATCGGGTTGCGCGGGCTGCGCGCACTGCGCCGGAACTCATAGCGGGGGACCGGCCGGGGTGATCATCGTCTTCGCGCTCGTCGCCCTGGCCGTCCTGGCCGCCGTGGCGGGCCTGCACTGGTACGTGTGGCGGCGCCTGGTCCGCGACACCACCCGCGGCCCGGGCCCGGCCCGCCGCGCCGGCACCGCGCTCTTCGTCACCGGCCCGCTCCTGGCGATCGCGGCCCTGGTGTCGGAACGCACGGGCGCCCCCTTCTGGCTCCAGCGCACCCTGTCCTGGCCGGGCTTCCTGTGGCTGGCGCTGGCCCTGTACCTGCTGCTCGCGGTGGCGGCCGGCGAGGCGATCCGCCCGCTCCTGCACCGAGCACTCACCCACCGACCCCACCCCACCGAAAACCCCGCGCCCTCACGTCCCGACGGCCCGGACGAGAACCCCGTGCGCTCGCGTCTGGACCGCACGAACGAGAACTCCGCGGGAGTGCCGCTGGACGGCCCAGGTGGAAATCCCGTGGGCGCGCCTCTCGACCGGCCGAGCGAGAACTCCGCGGGCGCAACTCTCGACCGCCCGGACGAGATCTCCGCGGGAGTGCCTCTGGACCGGCCGAGCGAGAACTCCGCGGGAGTGCCTCTCGGCCGCCCGGTCGAGAACCCCGTGGGCGCGCCTCTGGACGGCCCAGGTGGAAATCCCGTGGGCGCGCCTCTCGACCGGCCGAGCGAGAACTCCGCGGGCGCAACTCTCGACCGCCCGGACGAGAACTCCGCGGGCGGGCCTCTCGACCGCCCGAGCGAGAACCCCGTGGGTGCACCTCTCGACGGCCCAGGCGGGAACCCCGTGGGCGCGCCTCTCGGCCGGCCGAGTCGGGTGGTGGGTGGGCGGGGGACGGGGGTCCAGGGGGCGGAGCCCCCTGGTGCGCCCGCCGTGGCACCGGCCGCCCAGGACCCCACGCGGCGCCTGGTCGTATCCCGCCTCGTGGCCGGCGCAGCGGCAACCGCCGCCCTGGCGACCGTCGGCCACGGCACCTACGGAGTCCTCCGCGGCCCCCGCGTCCGACGCGTCACCGTCCCCCTGGCCAAACTCCCCCGCGCGGCCCACGGCTTCCGCATCGCCGTGGTCAGCGACATCCACCTCGGCCCGATCCTCGGCCGCGGCTTCGCACAGCGCGTCGTCGACACCGTCAACGCCACCCGCCCCGACCTGATCGCGGTCGTCGGCGACCTGGTCGACGGCAGCGTCAAGGACCTCGGCCCCGCCGCGGCCCCCCTCGCCCGGCTCCGGGCCCGGCACGGCGCCTACTTCGTCACCGGCAACCACGAGTACTTCTCCGGCGCCGAACAGTGGGTCGAGGAGGTCCGTCACCTCGGCCTGCACCCGCTCCAGAACGCCCGCACCGAGCTGCCCTTCTTCGACCTGGCCGGGGTGAACGACGTACAGGGCGAGAGCGAGGGGCAGGGCCCGGACTTCGGCAAGGCGCTCGGCGACCGGGACCGGGCCCGCGCGTGCGTGCTGCTCGCCCACCAGCCGGTGCAGATCCACGAGGCCGTCCGGTACGGCGTGGACCTCCAGCTGTCCGGACACACCCACGGCGGCCAGCTCTGGCCCGGCAGCCTGCTCGCCGCCGCGGCCAACCCGACCGTCGCCGGGCTCGACCGCTACGGCGACACCCAGCTGTACGTCAGCCGGGGCGCGGGAGCCTGGGGCCCGCCCACGCGCGTGGGGGCGCCGTCGGACGTCACGGTGATCGAACTGGCCGCCACCCGCGCGTGACCGGAACCTCACCCACAGTTCTTCCACAACTGGACAGAAAGCCCTTCCGCGAGGTGAAAGCCGTGTGATTAGGTGAGCCGCGTCACTCAAGGGGAAGTGGCTGGGGAGGGCACCACCATGCGATCTGTTCGCATGCGGATTCTCGTGACGCTGCTCGTGCTCGCCGTCGTGGGGATCGGCGGTTGGCAGTTACTGCCGTTACCGGGGAACAAGGGCCGCACCATCACCGTCGGCACGACGGACGCGGTCACCGCACTCGACCCGGCCGGCGCCTACGACGCCGGTTCCTGGGCCTTGTTCAGCAATGTGTTCCAGACGCTGCTGACCTTCGAGCCGGGCGGCGTCGAGCCGGTCCCGGACGCGGCGAGGAGCTGCGGGTTCGAGGGCAGCGGCCTGAAGGCGTACCGGTGCACCCTGCGCTCCGGGATCACCTTCCCGAGCGGGCGCGCGATGACGGCCGAGGACGTCAAGTACTCCTTCGACCGGGTCAAGAAGATCAACTCCGACGTCGGACCGGCGTCCCTGTTCGCCACGCTCGCCTCGGTGACCGCCGACGACGCGCACACCGTCACCTTCCACCTCTCGTCCGCCGACGCCACCTTCCCACTGAAGGCCGCCACCGGCGCCGGGTCGATCGTGGACCGGGAGAAGTACCCGGCCGACGCCCTGCGCACGGACGCCGCCGTCGACGGCACCGGGCCGTACACCCTCACGGCGTACACCAAGGGCGAGAAGGCCGTCCTCGCGCCGAACGGGCACTACGAGGGGTACCTGAGCGGCACCGGCCGCCCGATCGAGCTGCGCTACTACGCCGACTCGGCCAGGCTCGACCAGGCCTGGAAGGACCGGCGGATCGACGTCGCCACCCGGACCCTGGCGCCGCGGGTGCTCTCCGCGCTGAACCCGAGCGACCCCGATCAGCGGGTCACCGAGTCCGACAGCGCCGAGATCCGCAACCTGTACCTGAACACCCGCTCCGGTTCCCCGCTGCACGACCCGCGGGTGCGCCGGGCGATGGCCTGGCTGGTCGACCGCGAGCAGCTGGCCGCGACGGTCTACCAGGGCACGGTCGACCCGCTGTACTCGCTGATCCCGACCGGCATCACCGGCCACACCACGTCGTTCTTCGACACCTACCCGGCCCGGAGCGCCCGCAGGGCCCGCGAGCTGCTCACCGGGGCCGGGGTGAGCCTGCCGGTGCGTTTCACCCTGGGCTACGGCACCGGCCGGGGCGCGGGCGCGGAGGAGGCCGCGGAGCTGAAGAAGCAGCTGGAGGCGAGCGGCCTGTTCCGGGTGGACGTCAAGGGCTACGAGTGGACGGACTTCCAGAAGCGCTGGGCCGCCGGGAAGATGGACGCCTGGGCGGTCGGCTGGGTGGCCGACTACCCCGACCCGGACACCTTCGGCGCCGCGCTCGTCGGCACCGGGTCGACCATGAGCACCGGGTACAGCAACAACCTGGTCGACCATCTCATCCTGGACAGCCGGCAGTTCGCCGACCGCGGCCGGGCCGCGAAGGACTTCAAGGAGATCCAGGCGGACGTGGCCGAGGACGTCCCGCTGATCCCGCTGTGGCAGCGCAAGGAGTACGTGGTCAGCACCGAGGACGTGGGCGGCGGCCAGTACCTGACGGACGGCACGGGGGTGTTCCGGTTGTGGCGGCTGAACTGGATCTGATCAGTCGGCCTTCTTCTGCCCGGCCTTGATGATCTGCTCGACGTCCAGGGTGACCTTGGCGCCGATGGAGTCGGGCAGCGTGACGGTCTCCCCGGGAGCGTGGACACGGTGGTTCGTGTACTCGCTCCCTTCGGGTTCGGTGAGCACGTGGAGGCGCTGGTGCTTGCGGTCGACCACGAGGTAGACGGGCACCCTGGCCTCGGCGTACGCCCCGACCTTGGTCTTCAGGTCGTCCCGCCAGTTGCCGGAGGTGACCTCCAGGACCAGGCGGAAGCACACCGGGTCGTAGGCGTTGTTCTCGATGAAGTGGTCGTCGATGTCGGCGTCCACGACGACCAGGTCGGGGATGCAGTAGTCCTCGGCCCCGGTAGGGAGCTTGATCGCGACGCTCTGGAGGACCTCGGTCTCCGCGCCGTGCAGTCCGGCGGCGAGGAAGGGAATCATGAGATCGGTCAGAACGCGGGCGTGGGGGGCATCCGGTGAAGGGGTCACGAGGAGATGGCCTCCGATGATCTCGACGCGGTAGCCCGGATGGCGCTCCATGATCTCGTCGGCGATGGCCGTCAGGGAGAACGGCTCGTCGGCGTCGAAGGGCTGCTCGACGGATGCAGCGGACATCGCGTGCCTCCTAGGGGCTGGTGTCGAGAGCATCATCGTAGGCAGCCGGAACCCCAGGTGTCCCGTTCCCGCACCTTCACCCGGAAGCGATCACTCGCCCTGCCCCCGCCCCCGCCCCGGATCCGGCAGCACCTTCGTCATGCCCGGCAGGAAGTCCGTGAACAGCTCGTGGACCTCCAGGACGAGGGGCCGCAGGACCCGGAAGCGGGCCAGGGAGACGCCGCGGGCGGTCAGGCGGGCCCCCCGCCGTGCCAGCCGGTAGCTGCGCTCCCGCCCCTCCGTGCGGTCGAAGATCCAGTACAGGACCAGGCCCATCTGGGAGAGCCACATCAGCTCGGGAAGGACGTCCCGCAGTTCGGGCGCCACCTTGGACTTGGAGCCGGCCAGCACCTCCCGGTGCACGCTGATGGCCTGCTCGCGGGCGTGCTCGCTCTCCGGCGAGAAAGGGCTGAGCGGGCTGTCGGGGTCGGCGGCGTTCTTGAAGAACTGGACGGCGAACTCGTGGTACGGCCGGGCGATGTCCAGCCACGCGGTCAGCACGCCCGCGAGCCGCGCCTCCAGATCGGTCTCCTGGTCCAGCACCTCCCGGACCGCCGCCCGGTGGTCGGCGGCGATCCGGTCGTAGAACCCCTGGATCAGGTGTTCCTTGCCCTCGAAGTAGTAGTAGGCGTTGCCGACGGAGACCCCGGCCTCCTTCGCGATGGCCCGCATGGTCGTCTTGTCGTACCCGCGCTCCTGGAACAACCGCATCGCGGTCTCCAGGATCAGCGCACGGGTCTGCTCGGACTTGCTGCTCTGGGGGCCGGCCGCGTCGGGGCCGTCGTTCTTCGCGGGCACGGTAGAAGAGCCTAACGACTGGCGGGAGCGGCCCCGGCGCCGGACGGCGGGGAGTAGCTCCAGCCCGTACGGGGGTGGTACGACCAGCCGTCCGTCCGCCGGTACGCCCGCCCGCCCCACTGTCCGTCGCGCCGCCGCACGTCCCGCCACTTCGCCGCGGCGAGCACGGCCCCCCGGGCCAGCCGGGCGCCCGCCGGGGTGGCGAGCCTGTGGGCGAGGGGGCGGTGCTCGCGCAGCGCCCACAGGACGACGATCCAGGCGCGCGAGCCCCGGTAGACCTGCCCGGCGTCACCGACGACGGTGACCTCCTCCAGGCTTCCCGAGTGGTCCAGCCCCGGGAAGCGGGCGCGGGCCGCGGCGGAGCCGGCCGGCAGCAGTTCCAGCGGCACCAGCTGGGGCTGGCGGGCCAGCCAGCCGCGCAGGTGGGTGCACAGGACGCACTCGGCGTCGTACAGGACGGTCAGGGCGCGGACCGGGGCGCCCGCGGCGCCCCGGCCGTCCGTGGTGGTCACGGAGGTCATGCCGGTCACGCCCCGGCCGTCGGCGCGATCCACTCCTGCGGGCCGACCGGGGGCCGCTGCTCCCGCTCCATGACCCCGCGCCGGCGGATCCGGTTGAGCACGTACACGTTGCCCAGGTGCATCACGCCGAGCACCAGCAGCACCACGCCGAGCTTGGTCGACAGGGCCTCGAAGATGCCGCGGGTGTCCTCGATCGTCGCGTCGTCCCCCAGGTACAGCGCCACGAAGCCGAGGTTGACCAGGTAGAAGCCGACCACCAGCAGGTGGTTGACGGCGTCCGCGAGCTTCTCGTTGCCGCGCAGGACGTCGGCCAGGAAGATCCGGCCGTTGCGGCTGAGCGTGCGGGCCACCCAGACGGTCAGTGCGACGCTGACGACCAGGTAGATGACGTAGGCGATGACGGTGCGGTCCATGCCCCACCCCTTCTTGAACGCGTTCAAAAAACGCTGACAGGGATGACTGTAGACCTGTTTTTGAACGCGTTCAACACGGGGGTGGGGGTCAGCTCCGGCGGGCCAGCGCCGGGCGCTTGGTGTAGTCCGTGAGGCCGAGGACGTTCCCCCACGGATCGGCGAGCTCCACGGTCCAGCCGGTGGCCCCCTGGAACACCTCGTCCAGGGGCGCGACACCCAGGGCCGCCAGCCTCCGCGCCGCCGCCCGCGCGTCCGGCACCTCCAGCCAGATCCGCGGCGAGGGCCAGTGCGGCGGCCGGTGCCGCAGTCCCTCCTCGGCGCGCAGCAGGATGCCCGGCGTCTCCGCGCCGACCTTCAGCAGGGCGATCCCGGCCTCGTCGAACCGGAAGCCCACGGCGAACCCGGCCTGCTCGTAGAAGGCGACCGCCTCGGCCAGGTCGCCGACGGGGAGCAGCACGTTGTCGAAACCGAGCAGTTCGTACGACTCTTCGTCTGACATGTCGTCACATTAAGAGCAGTGGTCCCGGGAAGCGAGGAGCCCCACCGGAGCGGACTCCGGTGGGGCTCGTCGGGGGACCCTTCAGCGGCTCACTGCGGGAAGGCCGGGTCCAGCTCGAGCTCCGAGGCGCCGCTCGTCGTGATGCCCTTGGCGGTCGCGCGCAGCAGCACGCTCGGGTGGTAGAGGTCGCCCGAGACCAGCAGGTCCGCGTCGCCGTCCCGGTCGAAGTCGCGCAGGCGGACGAACAGCCCGAGCATCTCGGACTCGGTCGGGCTGCCCGGCACACCCGCCGTGGCCCGGGTGAACCACTGGGAGCCGGTGCCGGTCAGGCCGCTCCTGCCGCCCCGCAGGACGTGCACACCGCCCGCGTTCTGCACCGAGCCGGACTCCTCCTCGGGCACGCCGACCGCAAGGTCCGGGTAGCCGTCGCGGTTGGTGTCGCCGGCGGAGAGCGCGTACCCGAACCGGTCGTTGCGCGTGGCCGCGGTCGCCACTCCGGAGGTGGACTGGGTCAGCCGGTAGGACGTGGTCGGGCCGCTCGCACCGCCGCGCAGCACCACCACGGCACCCGCGCCCTTGTTGTACGGCTTGTCGCTGACGGCCAGGTCGCCGTAGCCGTTCTTGTCGAAGTCGGCGATCACCCCGGTCGCGCTGAAGTCCACCTGCGAGGCGTTGTACGTCGTGTACTTGCCGCGCTTGATGGTGGAGCCGCCCTGCACGAACCACGCGGCCTGCACCATCTTGTCGTTCTCGTAGCCCTGGCCGAGCACGTACAGGTCCGTGGCGCCGTCCTTGGTGACCCTGCCGGTGACGATCTCGCTCGGCTCGAGCACGTGGGCGCCGCTGGGGCTGACCTCCAGCTTGGTGACGCTGCCCGTCGTACCGGTCTGGGAGAAGCCGCCCCGGTAGACGAAGAGGGTGCCCGTGTCGTCGGCGACGGCCAGGTCCGGCCTGCCGTCACCGTTGAAGTCGCCGGAGGCGAGGGCCGCGCCGAACGCGATGCTCGACCTGGCCGGGATCCGCGTGGCCTTCGCGCCGAGCCCCGCCTTGGCACCCCACAGGATGGTGACCGCGCCCGCCCCGGCCTTCGTACCGACCTTCTCGGTGGGGTCGGCGACGGCGAGGTCGGCGTACCCGTCCCGGTTGAGGTCGGCGTTCGCGACATGGTTCCCGAACCCGTCGCCGTAACCCCCGGCGTCTCCGGCCTTGCTGGGGATGTTGGGGCTGTCCTGGGTGAACCGGACCGTCTTCGGGCCGGGACCGGTCGCCGTGCCGTAGGTGACGGTGACCTCGCCGCCCCAGCCGGACGCGTAGTCCCGGTAGCCGTCGCCGTTGAAGTCGTCGGCGTACTTCGCGGGCGTCGCCGCGGCGGCCGGACCGGCCGCGAGGGTGAGCAGCCCGCCGGTGAGCGACAGGGCCGTGGCCGTCGCCACGGCGAGCTTTCTGTGCGTGCGCATGTGTCTCCTTGATCGCGTACCCAGGAGACGCACGAAGGGGTCGGACAGTTGTACGGCGAGGGCCCCGCCCCCGGTGCGTGACCGGGGACGGGGCCCGAGGAGCCGTAGGCGTACGGCGATCAGTAGCGACGCGTGATCAGCGCGCGCTTGACCTCCTGGATCGCCTTCGTGACCTCGATACCGCGCGGGCAGGCGTCCGTGCAGTTGAAGGTCGTGCGGCAGCGCCACACGCCGTCACGGTCGTTGAGGATCTCCAGCCGCTGCTCCCCGGCCTCGTCACGCGAGTCGAAGATGAAGCGGTGGGCGTTCACGATCGCGGCCGGGCCGAAGTACTGGCCGTCGTTCCAGAACACCGGGCAGGAGGAGGTGCAGGCCGCGCAGAGGATGCACTTCGTGGTGTCGTCGAAGCGCTCGCGGTCCTCGGCGGACTGCAGCCGCTCACGCGTGGGCTCGTTCGTGTCCTTCGTGATGAGGAAGGGCATGACGTCCCGGTACGCCTGGAAGAACGGCTCCATGTCCACGACCAGGTCCTTCAGGACCGTCAGGCCCTTGATGGGCTCGATCGTGATCGGCTTCTCGGGGTTGATGTCCTTGATCAGCGTCTTGCAGGCAAGACGGTTCTTGCCGTTGATCCGCATCGCGTCCGAGCCGCAGATGCCGTGCGCGCACGAGCGGCGGAAGGTGAGGGTGCCGTCGATGTCCCACTTGATCTTGTGGAGACCGTCGAGGACGCGCTCCTTCGGGTCGATCTCCAGCTGGAAGTCTTCCCAGACGGCCTCCGCCGCGACCTCCGGGTTGAACCGGCGGATGCGGAAGGTGACCGTGATGTAGGGGGAGTCGGCGAAGCCGGGCTCGGGCTGGCCGGCCGCGTCCGCCTTGTCCAGAACAGGGGTAGCCATCAGTACTTACGCTCCATCGGCTGGTAGCGGGTCTGGACGACCGGCTTGTAGTCGAGACGGACGGTTTCCGAGCCGTCGGCGCCGACCTCGCGGTACGCCATGGTGTGGCGCATGAAGTTGACGTCGTCGCGGTTCGGGTAGTCCTCGCGGTAGTGACCGCCGCGGGACTCCTTGCGGGCCAGTGCCGAGACGGCCATGACCTCGGCCAGGTCCAGCAGGTTGCCCAGCTCGATGGCCTCCAGCAGGTCCGTGTTGAACCGCTTGCCCTTGTCCTGGATCGCCACGTTCTTGTAGCGCTCCTTGAGCTCGGCGATCTTCTCGACCGCCGTCTTGATCGTCTGCTCGGTGCGGAACACCATGACGTTGGCGTCCATGGTCTCCTGCAGCTCGCGGCGCAGGGTCGCCACCCGCTCGCTGCCGGTGGAGGTGCGCAGCCGCTCGATCTGCTCGACGACGAAGGACTCCGGGGCCTCCGGCAGCTCGACGTAGTCGGCCTTGGCCGAGTACTCGGCGGCGGCGATGCCCGCGCGCCGGCCGAAGACGTTGATGTCCAGCAGCGAGTTGGTGCCCAGGCGGTTGGCGCCGTGCACCGACACGCAGGCGACCTCGCCGGCCGCGTACAGGCCCGGCACGACCGTGGTGTTGTCCGCCAGGACCTCACCCTCGACGTTGGTCGGGATGCCGCCCATGGCGTAGTGCGCGGTCGGCTGGATCGGGATCGGGTCCGTGTACGGCTCGATGCCGAGGTAGGTGCGCGCGAACTCGGTGATGTCCGGGAGCTTGGCGTCCAGCTGCTCCGGCGGCAGGTGGGTCAGGTCCAGGTAGACGTGGTCGCCCTCGGGACCGCAGCCGCGGCCCTCGCGGATCTCCGTGTAGATGGAGCGGGACACGACGTCACGGGACGCGAGGTCCTTCATGACCGGCGCGTACTTCTCCATGAAGCGCTCGCCGTCCTTGTTGCGGAGGATGCCGCCCTCACCGCGGGCGCCCTCCGTCAGCAGGATGCCCATGCGCCAGATGCCGGTCGGGTGGAACTGGAAGAACTCCATGTCCTCCAGGGGCAGGCCGCGGCGGTAGACCGCCGCCTGGCCGTCACCGGTCAGGGTGTGCGCGTTGGAGGTCACCTTGAAGAACTTGCCGGTGCCGCCCGAGGCGTAGATCACGGCCTTCGCCTGGAAGACGTGGATCTCACCGGTGGCCAGCTCGTACGCCACGACACCGGCCGACTTCTTGACGCCGTCGACCTCGGTGATCAGCTGGTCCAGGACGTAGAACTCGTTGAAGAACTCCACGCCCTCCTTGACGCAGTTCTGGTACAGCGTCTGGAGGATCATGTGGCCGGTGCGGTCCGCGGCGTAGCAGGACCGGCGGACCGGGGCCTCGCCGTGGTTGCGGGAGTGACCGCCGAAGCGGCGCTGGTCGATGGTGCCGTCCGGGGTCCGGTTGAACGGCAGGCCCATCTTCTCCAGGTCGAGGACGGCGTCGATGGCCTCCTTCGCCAGGATCTCGGCGGCGTCCTGGTCGACCAGGTAGTCACCGCCCTTGACCGTGTCGAAGGTGTGCCACTCCCAGTTGTCCTCCTCCACGTTGGCGAGCGCGGCGGCCATGCCGCCCTGCGCGGCGCCCGTGTGGGAGCGGGTGGGGTAGAGCTTGGTCAGGACCGCGGTGCGGCTGCGCTTCGTCGCCTCGATGGCGGCGCGCATGCCCGCGCCGCCGGCGCCGACGATGACGGTGTCGTACTTGTGGATCTTCATGATTCTCGCAGCCCCGTGCCTAGCGGATGTTCGGGTCGAAGGTGAAGATCACCAGCGTGCCCAGCAGGATGGTGAACACCGTGGCGGTGTAGAGCAGGCCCTTGAGCCACAGCCGGGAGTTCGGCCGCTCGGCGTAGTCGTTGATGACCGTGCGCAGGCCGTTGGCGCCGTGCAGCATCGCGAGCCACAGCATCAGCAGGTCCCAGACCTGCCAGAACGGGGACGCCCAGCGGCCGGCCACGAAGGCGAAGCCGATCTTGGAGACGCCGCCGTCCAGCACCAGCTGGATCAGCAGGTGGCCGATGACGAGGACGACCAGGACGATGCCGGACAGGCGCATGAACAGCCAGGCCGCCAGCTCGAAGTTGCCCCGGGTCGACTTCGGGGTCTTCTTGGTGCGCTTGCGCGGCGCCTCGATGACCGGGGCGGGGCTGTCGACGGTGTAGACGGGGGCACCCTCGACGGGGCCGACTCCGGAGGCCGCGGTTTCAGTCGTGGACATCGGCGTCAGCTCCCAAACAGGACACGGTAGGCGTGGCCGAGGACCGGGTAGATCGCCCCGAGCATCAGCACGATCCAGACACCCATCACGGTCCAGAACATCTGCTTCTGGTAGCGCGGGCCCTTCGACCAGAAGTCGACGGCGATGACGCGCAGGCCGTTGAGCGCGTGGAAGAGGATGGCGGCGACGAGGCCGTACTCCAGCAGCGCGACGATCGGCGTCTTGTACGTGGCTACGACCTTGTCGTAGTCCTCGGGGGAGACACGCACGAGAGCGGTGTCCAGCACGTGAACGAACAGGAAGAAGAAGATGAGGACGCCGGTGACTCGGTGAGCCACCCAGGACCACATTCCTTCCCGGCCGCGGTACAGCGTTCCAGCCGGCACGGAAGAACCCTCCGGGAGCGGGGACTAGGGCCGCGCCGGCTTCACTGTCGGTCGGGCCCGGCCGGGTACGGTCCACCGGCCCTCTGCATGGTATCCACGTGCCGCCGTGGTGCTTACGGGGGGCCTACCGGTGTGATCAAAGTGGCACGCGGTTGGGCTAGCGGGCGCGGCCGCCGGGGCGGATTCGATGGTTATTTGCCGGGTGTGGGCGTGTTTGCGCTGGTAGCGCCCGCGTGGCGGTGGCCACAAATCGAAAACGGCTCGACGCCGCTGAGCAGGGCCCGCAGCCGTCCCCGTGCCAGCCGCCGCAGCTCCTCCGCCGCCGTCACCCGCTCCTCCTCCGGATCGTTTGCCAATCGTGACCGGATCGCTTCGAGGATGTGGTCGATGACCTCGTCCGGGGGGACGTCGCCCGGATAGATGACGAACGCGTGTCCGAACCGGGCCTCGTAGGCGGCGTGCGCGGCGCCCAGGGCCATGTGGGCCGCCGAGTACGTGTCCTCGGGGAGCTCCGGGAGGGTCTCGCCGGCGAGGGCCTCGGCCAGGTCGGAGGGGGAGAGGTCGTAGGCCGCCTCGTCCGCCGCGGCCAGCAGGGAGTCCAGGTCGGGGTAGGGACGGTGGTCGGCGATCCGGTCGGACCAGCGCGGGCTGTGCAGGCAGTGCAGGAGCAGGGTGCGGGCCTCGTCGGCGCGGGCTGTGTTGAAGGCGTCGAGGGGCGTGGGGAGATACGGCAGGCGGTGGGCGGGCAGCGTGGGTCCTCGCGTCACATGTGGCGTGGCAGGGGATGCTGTGAAAGGTGTGCGTCAGGTTATCGAGAGTGGTCACGCTGTGTCCGAGCGATACCTGAATTTCACCCGAACGGAAGAGTTTGAGACCGCCCGGGTGACAGATGATCCGGCGATCGGTCGTACGTTGGCAGGGTGACCCAGCACAGGCTCAGGCGCCGGGGCTCGGCGCGACAGGTGATACGCAAGCGGGCGGTGATGGCCGCCGCGGTGGTCGGGACGGTCGTGCTCGGCACGGGCGTCGCCGTGTGGGCCTCGGCGGACGGAGGTGGCGGCGCACCGCAGAGCGGCGCGCGGCAGACCTCCCCCGGGCGGCCGGCCGGCACCGGGGCCGGTCCGGGGCAGCCGGCGACCGCCTCGGCCAGTCCCGGCCCGAGCCGGTCCTACCCGCTCTCGCGGGCGCCGCGCACGATACCCGCGGTCCGCTCCCACACCCCGGCGCGCGGCCCCGGCTGGAAACCGCAGCGCGGCGAGCGGGTGGTGGTGAGCGACCCCGGGCTGGCCGACGAGGGACGGCTGATAGCCGGGGAGCTGGGGCTCGCCTACGCGGGGCAGAAGAACGACGTCCGGGCGGGCGACGTGCGGCTCGCGCTCGGCGGCGGGGGCGGGAACCAGGAGTCGTACACCCTGACCGTCCGCAACGGGCGGGTCGACATCAGCGGGCCCGGCCAGGCGGGCGTCTTCTACGGCACCCGCACCCTGAAGCAGGAGGTCCACGGCGGCGGTACGGCCCCCGAGGGCGTCGTCCGCGACCAGCCGGCCAAGCCGGTGCGCGGGTTCATGCTGGACATCGCGCGCAAGCCGTACTCCGAGGCCTGGATCGAGGACCGGATACGCGAGCTGGGGGACCTGAAGTACAACGAGCTGGGCCTGCACTTCTCCGACGACCAGGCCTTCCGGATCGAGTCCGGCAGCCACCCGGAGATCGTCTCCCGGGACCACCTGACCAAGGCGCAGGTCAAGCGGATCGTGGCGCTGGCGGACAGCCGGCACATCACCGTCGTCCCCGAGATCGACTCGCCGGGGCACCTGGGGGCCGTCCTCGCCGCCCACCCGGACCTGCAGCTGCGCAACGTGAACGGGGTGGCGACCAGGGGCGCGATCGACATCTCCAAGGAGGCCTCCGGGCGGCTCGTCGACGACCTGCTGAACGAGTACGCCGGGCTCTTCACCGGCGGCCGGTGGCACCTGGGCGGCGACGAGTACCAGGCGCTCACCGTGCGCGACCCGCAGGCCTCCTACCCGCAGCTGGCGGCCGCCGCCCGGCAGCGGTACGGCGCAAACGGGACCGTCGCCGACCTGGCCACCGGCTGGCTCGACGACCGCGCCGCCACCGTCCGCGCCCACCACCGGACCATGCGCGCCTGGAACGACGGCTTCTTCCGCGGCACCTCCGTGCAGCCCGCGGGCGACCTCCAGGTCGCCTACTGGACCGGCAAGGAGATCGGCGCCCGGCCGCCGGCGGAGTACCTGAGCGCCGGCCGCAAGGTGCTCAACTACAACGACGAGTACCTCTACTACGTGCTCGGCCAGCCGCAGACCTTCGTCTACCCGACCGGACAGCGCATCTACGAGCAGTGGAACCCGCGGGTGCTGCGCGGCACCACCGCCGTCCCGGCGCGCTACGACGGGCAGATCCTCGGCGGCTCGTTCGCGGTCTGGTCCGACCGCCCGAACGCGCAGACGGAGGGTCAGGTCGCCGCGGGCATCCGGATGCCGCTGCGGGCCACCGCGCAGAAGCTGTGGGACGCGCGCCGGCCGGCGCTCTCCTGGACCGACTTCAGGAACCTGGCGAACCGGCTGGGCTGAGAACCGAGTGGACGCACGACGGCGTCCGACCGTATGTTCCGGTGTCCGCGCGCGTGTTCGCACGCGCACCGGCACCAGTACTCGCGCGCCGGCTCGGGGAGAGCCGCGCGCGCCGCGCCATCTCGGATCTCGTCTTCTCGGGGGACTCCTTCATGACCACGCCCATGCCCGCGCCCATGCCCACACCGCCGTACGCGGCCCCGCCCGGCGGCGCCTGGCTGCGCTCACCGGCCGCGCTCGGCCGTGCCGCCGCCCTGCTGCTCGGCCTCGTCATCGCCACCGACCTGTTCGCCTGCTACGCGGACTTCCTGGAGATGGACGTCACCGGCGAGCTGGCGAGCGGCGTCACCGGCGCCGACGTCATCGACCGGGCGGACCGCGCGGACTCCCTCTACGGTGCCGCCGGCATCGCGCAGGGGGTCGCGCTGGTGGCCACGGCCGTCGTCTACCTGTGCTGGCTGTGGCGGATCCGGGTGAACGCCGAGGTGTTCGACGCCTCCCGGCACCGCATGAAGCGCGGCTGGACCATCGGCGCCTGGTTCTGCCCGGTGGTGAACCTGTGGTTCCCGCGCCGGATCGTCGCCGACAGCTGGGACGCCAGCGCCCCCTGGGGGTCCCGCTCCGGACACTCCCCGGTCAACGCCTGGTGGACGGTGTGGCTCGTCAGCCTCCTCGTGGGCCGGTTCGCGGACACCAGCTCCCGGCACGCCGAGACGGCGGACGAACTGAAGGAGGCCGCCAAGGCGATGCTGCTCTCCGACGCCCTCGACATCGCGGCCGCCGTCCTGGCCGTCGTGGTGGTCGTCCAGCTGACCCGGATGCAGGAGCGCAAGGTCCTCTCCGGGGAGCTGCCGGCCCCCGCGCTTGGCTGAAAACCCGTAGCTGTGACACTCCCGCTCCGTCGCGCGCAGTAAGGGGAAGTGCGGGCTCCGTATCGGTCGGTGCCCTGGCGAGGGAGGCATGCATGAGCCTGGTGGACCTGATCGCGCAGGCCGACGAACGCGGACTGGCCGCCAGCGGATTGGCTTGTTTGGATCGGTGTCTGCCGCTGCTCGGCGGCGACGACGAACTGCTGCGCCCGCTGTGGGCGCGCCTCGCCGACGACTCCGACTGGGCCGGCGAGCTGACCCGGGCCCGCGAGGCGCTGGGCTCCGCGGAGCCCGCCGACGAGGCCGCGCAGCTCGCCCGCCGGATGCTCCGGTCGGCCCCGGCCGAGCGCACCGCCGACGCGGTACGGCCCTGGGCCGACGCCTGCTCGGTCGCCTCGCTGCGCGTCCACCGGCTGCTCGACCCCGCCACCGACGACGGCTCGGACCCGCAGGGCGCGGACGGCCTCGACGCCGGGCGCGCGGGCGACCCGGCCGACCTGCCGCCGCTGGTCGCCGCCGAACTGCGCCGCCAGGCGGCGGTGCTGGAACTCCTCGCCGGGCACGGCGCGCAGGGCCTGCGGGGGGCGCTCGAGGTGTCGGTGGAGGGCCGCCGGATCCTGCGCGCGGTGGTCTCCCGCCGGGCGCGCAGCGCCGCGGAACCGGGGGCATGACCGGGCCTGTGCCCTTCGTGCGGCGGACCTGGGGTGGTCCTGCGACGGGTTCCGGAACGTTTCGGGAAACGTCCCGGAACCCGGTGACGGAACCTCGCCCCGGCTCGCTCTTCCCTATGTGACAGCCGATGTGACAGCTCATGTGACGGCCCGGTACGGGACAGCGCAGCAGGAGACCCGGCCGCACGCCGCGGCGAAGCCCGTGCGGTGGGCGGCGGACGCGGTGGCGACCATGCGCGAGGGCGCGCGGGTCCGGCTCGACTACTCGGCGCAGAGCCTGTGGCGGGTGGACCGGATGATCGAGGAGATACGCCGCGAGGGGCCGCCGTACGCGGCCGTCGAGAGCGTGCTGCGCGGCTTCGGCGCCTACGCCGGCGAGGTGATCGTCCGGCAGACCGGCGCCGAGTGGTGGGCGACCGGCGGCGAGCACTGGCTGCGCACCCCCGACGGCCGGCTGTGGGACCCCATCGACGAGGCGCGCCGCTGCTACGACGGCCACGGCTCGCTCCGGCTGCTGTGCCGGGACGCGACCGCGAGCGCCTCCGGCTGACCTGCCTGTGACACTTCCGTCGGGGCCGACGCTGATGATCGTGGAGGGCGGCAGACACGGCCGGAGCGTGTCGCACCGTGACGGAGGCGCCACGCAGTGGCCAGGAACTCGGCACGAACGAGGACGGTCTTGGGCCAGGGAGGGGAACCCCGCCGCCCGCAGCCGCGGGACGGGGAGCTGGGCGCGGCCGTCGCGCGGGCCCAGGACGGTGACGAGTCCGCCTTCGCGGTGGCCTACCGGATCGTGCAGCCCGGCCTGCTCGGCTATCTGCGGGGCCTGGTCGGCGACGACGCGGAGGACGTCGCCTCCGACGCCTGGCTGGAGATCGCCCGCGACCTCGGCCGGTTCCGGGGCGACGGCGCCGGCTTCCGCGGCTGGACCGCGACCATCGCCCGGCACCGCGCGCTGGACCACCTGCGCCGGCAGCGGGTACGGCCCCGGGCGGCCCAGCTCGAACAGGACGCCCTGGAACTGCCCGGCCGGCACAGCACCCACGACCAGGCCCTGGAGTCGCTGTCCACCGAACGCGCGCTGGAGCTGGTGCGCGGGCTGCCCCCGGACCAGGCCGAGGCGGTGCTGCTCCGGGTGGTCGTCGGCCTCGACGGCCCCGCCGCCGCCCGCGTCCTCGGCAAGCGCCCCGGCGCCGTCCGCACCGCCGCCTACCGGGGACTGCGCCGCCTGGCCCGCCAACTCGGCACCGACGGTGTGACGGATGCGGATCCGCCGACGCTGGGTGAGTCGGGATGAACGACAGCGGGCGAGGGACGTATGTACAGGCGTCCCTCGTCGTGCGCCCGGGGTGGCCGGGGGCCCCGGCTCCGGGAGCCCGCGGGGCTCGTGACGGCGGGCGCGCGCCCGCGGCGATCGACGGCTCTCGGCGCGGGCCCGCCGGGGCCGGTGGTCCCGGACGGGCGACTGCCGGCACCGGAGGCTCCGGACGTGCGCCGGTGGCGTCCGGCGGCTTGCGGCGGGCGGTCGTGGCGGTCGGCGGGCTCCGCCGGGTGTCCGCGGCGGCTCGCGGGTGTGCGCCCGGGGCCGGTCCCGCGGGTCCGGGCGCTCGGGATGTGGGTGGGTCGGTGTACGGAGTTCCGGGCGGACCGGATGAGGACGGGAACGGGCATGGGTGAACAGCACGGCGGCGACGGGCTGTCCGGCCCTCGGCGCGCGCACCCTGAGGGCACCGTCGCCGCGCCCGAGCCGGCCGGCACCTCCCCGGGCCTCCCGGAGCTGGAGACGCGGTTCGGCGCCGCGCTGCGCGCCCGGGAGATCGACGCCGAGGCCGAGCGCAGCGCCGTCGCCGCGTTCCGGGCCGCACGCCAGGCGGGCGCGCACGACGCCAGGACCCGCGCCCGGGACGACTGGCGGCCCGGGCGGCCCCGCCGCGCCCGCCGCTCCCTGCGGACCACCCTCTCGCTGGCCCTGGCGAGCCTCACGCTGGGTGGAGTCGCCGTCGCGGCGATCGGCTCCGCGCGGTCCGGGCCCGACGACGGCGGCCGGCCCGCCCCGCGCTCCGCGCGCACCTCGCCGAGCGCCCCCTCCGCCCCGGCGGCGAACGCCAGCGCCGACGGTACGGCGACCGGGCCCGGGGACACCGGCACCGCCGCGCCCTCGGGGAAGCCCGCGCGTCCGACGACCGCCGGGGACACCCTGGCCCACTGCCGTGCCTACGCGCGGGTGGGGAAGCGGGGCGGCGCCCTGGAGGCGACGGCGTGGCAGCGCCTGGTCGCGGCGGCGGGCGGCCCCGACAAGGTCGCGGCCTACTGCGCCGCCCGGGCGGCCGGTACGCGGACCGGGAACACGGCCGAGGCGGGCGCGCCCGGAAACTCCGGCGGCAAGCGTGAGAACAAGAGCGGTGCCCACGGGAAGCCGGCCGACGGCAAGCGCTAACGACAGAACCCGGGCCCCGTCTCTGAGCCGGGTCGGCTCCGCGAAGGCAACGGCCGGGGCCGCCACCCCCCACAGGAGAGGCCCCGGCCGTCGCGCGGACGGGCCGCGCGCGGCCCGTACTTTCCTCAGCGCCGTGCGTACGGTTTCTGTCACACCCGGCCACCCCCGAATCTCACCCTGCGCACATCCACACCCGGTCACGAGTTAGTTGCATCTTCTACGGACATGGACGAGCAGTGGTTTCACGCCGTAACGTGCCTTTCGCGCCGACCGAAGACAGGCGTAAAGGGAGTACGGTGCTGGGGGACGACGCGGAGCTGACCGCCGCGGTGTGTGCGGCACAGGACGGAGACGAGACCGCGTTCCGTACGGTGTATCGCGCGGTCCATCCCCGCCTGCTCGGATACGTCCGCACACTGGTCGGCGATCCGGATGCCGAGGACGTCGCGTCCGAGGCCTGGCTGCAGATCGCACGCGACCTGGACCGGTTCAGCGGCGACGCCGACCGGTTCCGCGGCTGGGCCGCCCGGATCGCCCGCAACCGCGCCCTGGACCACATACGCATGCGCGGCCGCCGCCCCGCCATAGGCGGCGACGAGACGGAGCTGACCGGCCGGGCCGCCGAGTCCGACACGGCCGGCGAGGCCATCGAGGCCCTGGCCACCGACAGCGCCCTCTCCCTGATCGCCCGGCTCCCGCAGGACCAGGCCGAGGCGGTCGTCCTGCGCGTGGTCGTCGGCCTGGACGCCAAGACCGCCGCCGAGACCCTCGGCAAACGCGCGGGTGCCGTCCGCACCGCCGCGCACCGCGGTCTGAAGCGGCTCGCGGAGCTGATCGGCGCCGATCCGGAATCGGCGGGCGGACTCGACGCGCTCCCGCCTCAGCGAGAACCGCGCCGCCGCGCGGTGACGTCCGCAACTGTGACGCATACGCGTGCGCGGACGCAGAAGGACATGTGATGGCCGACGAGCAGTACAAGTGGCTGAATCGTGAGACGGCGGAACGTCTGCTGCGCGGTGAGTCGCTGGAAGCCGTCGACCCCTCCGCACGTGACCAGGCCGAACGCCTCTCCCGGGCGCTCGGTGCGCTGTCCGCGGAGGCGGCCCCCGCGCCCGGTGAACTCCCCGGCGAGCAGGCCGCCCTCGCCGCGTTCCGCAAGGCCCGCGAGGCCGCCGAGGCGGAGCGCACCGCCGCCGCCCACACCCCCGCCGCCGCCCGCACTCCGGCACCCGGAACCGACGCCGGCCTGGTCCGCATCGGTGCCCCGAGCCGTACCGGAATCCGCACCGGGCGCCCCCGCTGGGGCCGGCCGGTGCGCCTGGCGCTCGCCGCCGCCGCAGCCGTCGGCACACTCGGGGGGGTCGCCGTGGCCGCCGGCAGCGGGGTGCTGCCGACGCCCTTCGACAACGACCACCCCCGTCCCGCCGCCTCCGTCTCCGCGGATAAGACCACCGGGCAGCCGCCCCTCCCCGGTTCCGGTATGACCGCCCCGGGCCTCGGCACGGGCACGCCGGAGGGCAGTCCGCCCGGGCGCGGCGGCACCGGTGACGAGGCCGCCGGCACGGACGACGGCACCGGTGGCGCCACCGCGTCCGGCTCCGGAGCGCCCACGTCCGGCACCGGGTGGCTCGGTGCCGCCTCGGCCTGCCGTGCCCTGCGCGACGGCAAGGACCTGGACACCGGACGCAAGCGCACGCTGGAGCACCTGGCGGGCGGCCCCGCCCGTGTCACCCGGTACTGCAAGGTCCTGCTGGCCGCCGGCGACGCCACCTCCGGCACCGCGAACGGCGGCACGTCCGGCACCGGCGGCGGCACCGCCGGCAACGGGCAGGACAAGGACAAGAACCCGGGCAGTGACAAGGGCAAGGGCAAGGGCGACGAGGACAAGGACGGGGACAAGGACGGGAACGGGAACGGGGGCGGAGAGAAAGGCGGGGGCAAGGGCGAGCACGGCCCCGGCGGCGGCAAGGGCGGCGGCCGGCACCGCGGCGGCGCCGCCCCCGCTCCCTCCGCCTTCGCCCCGGCGCACCCCGGCCCGCCCGGCAACGTCCCCGCGTCCCCGTCGCCGTCCCCGACGTACACCGCGCTCTGATCGAGGACACCCCGTCTGACCTGCGGTTTTGAAGTCGCCGAAAATTTTTCGGCGCGAGGTGTGACGTTTCTGGAGCCCGCGACGCAGTACTGAGTGAGCCGACTGGTCATCGGCCGTCGCACTGAGCCGGGGTTCCCCCCGTACCCACGGCTCGTGCACCTGGCGCGGGCGGGGCACGTTCCCCCGGTCCCGCCCGCGCCCCGCATCCTCACCAGGAGACGACGACCTTGTCGCCCACCCTCACCTGAGCGAACAGCCGGGCGATCGCCGTCTCGTCCCGCACGTTGACGCATCCGTGCGAGCCGCCCGCGTACCCGCGCGCCGCGAAGTCGTACGAGTAGTGCACCGCCTGGCCACCGCTGAAGAACATCGCGTACGGCATCGGCGAGTCATAGAGGGTCGACACATGGTGCCGTGACTTCCAGTAGATGTGGAACACACCCTCGCGGGTCGGGGTGTACTGCGCGCCGAAGCGCACCGCCATCGTGGACAGGGTCCGCCCGTCCACCATCCAGCGCAGCGTCCGGCTGGACTTGTCGATGCACAGCACCCGCCCGGTCAGACACCGCGCGTCCGGCGCGGCGGCCGGCTGAGAGTCCGTCGGGTACAGCTCCCCCGGGCCCGGCGGACGCGTCATCGCCACCAGCCGCTGCCAGGTGACGGCGTCCGTCGTGCCGGTCCGCGGCAGCCCGCGCTTGCCCTGGAAGCCCCGGACCGCCCGCTCGGTCAGCTCGCCGTACGACCCCGTCGGCCCGACGGGCAGCCAGCCCACCTGGCGCAGTCGCGCCTGGAGTTCCCGCACGCGGGGCCCGACGTCCCCGCGCGACCACAGCACCCGCGGCGCGGGGGCGGCCGGCCTCGTCGGTGTGGCGGCCGGTGCCGGCCGGGCGGGCCCGGCACCGCGGCCGCCCGGCGCCTGGGCCTGCAGCGGCAGGCCGCGTTTGCCGTCGGCGTCCGTCGGCTGCACGGTGCACCCGCAGAGCGCGGCGAGCACGGCGGCCGAGGCGAGCAGGACGGCAGGTCTCCCCGGGATCCTCATGCCCGGGATGTTTCCCCGCGTGACCCGCGTCGAACTACGGGGCATGGTGAGGAGTACCGGTGTCGGTCGTACCGCGGAGGCAGCCATGGCACAGGAGTCGGCACGTCGGTCCGAGTCGGGCCTGCCGATCGAACCGGTGTACGGCCCGGCCGACCTGGCCGGCTGGGACCCGGACCGCAAACTGGGCGAACCGGGCGCGTACCCGTTCACCCGCGGGGTGTACCCGAGCATGTACACCGGCCGCCCCTGGACCATGCGCCAGTACGCCGGCTTCGGTACGGCGGCGGAGTCCAACGCCCGCTACCGGCAGCTGATCGCCCACGGCACCACCGGTCTGTCCGTCGCCTTCGACCTGCCCACCCAGATGGGCCACGACTCCGACGCGCCCCTCGCGCACGGCGAGGTCGGCAAGGTCGGCGTGGCCGTCGACTCGATCGAGGACATGCGGCTGCTGTTCGACGGCATCCCGTTGGACCAGGTCTCGACGTCGATGACGATCAACGCGCCCGCCGCCCTGCTCCTGCTGCTGTACCAGCTGGTGGCCGAGGAGCAGGGCGTGGCCGCCGACCGGTTGACGGGCACGATCCAGAACGACGTGCTGAAGGAGTACATCGCGCGCGGCACGTACATCTTCCCGCCGAAGCCCTCCCTGCGGCTGACCGCGGACATCTTCCGGTACTGCACCGCCGAGATCCCGAGGTGGAACACCATCTCGATCTCCGGCTACCACATGGCCGAGGCGGGCGCCTCCCCGGTGCAGGAGATCGCGTTCACCCTCGCCGACGGCATCGAGTACGTCCGCACGGCGATCGCGGCCGGCATGGACGTCGACGACTTCGCCCCGCGCCTGTCGTTCTTCTTCGTGGCCCGTACGACGCTGCTGGAGGAGGTCGCCAAGTTCCGCGCCGCCCGCAGGATCTGGGCCCGGGTGATGCGGGAGGAGTTCGGCGCGCGGAACCCCAAGTCGCTGATGCTGCGCTTCCACACCCAGACGGCCGGGGTGCAACTCACGGCGCAGCAGCCGGAGGTGAACCTCGTCCGGGTCGCCGTGCAGGCCCTGGCCGCGGTGTTCGGCGGCACGCAGTCCCTGCACACCAACTCCTTCGACGAGGCGATCGCCCTGCCGACGGACAAGAGCGCGCGGCTGGCGCTGCGGACGCAGCAGGTGCTGGCCCACGAGACCGACGTGACCGCGACGGTGGACCCCTTCGCCGGCTCCTACGCGGTCGAGCGGATGACGGACGAGGTGGAGGAGGCCGCCGTCGGCCTGATGCGGCGGGTGGAGGACCTCGGCGGGGCGGTCGCGGCGATCGAGCAGGGCTTCCAGAAGGCCGAGATCGAACGGAACGCGTACCGCATCGCGCAGGAGACGGACTCCGGGGAGCGGGTGGTCGTCGGGGTCAACCGCTTCCGGCTGGACGAGGAGGAGCCCTACGAGCCGCTCCGCGTGGACCCGGCCATCGAGGTCCGGCAGGCCGAGCGCCTCGCCCGCCTGCGGGCCGGACGCGACCGGGGCGCGGTGACCGCGGCGCTCGACGCGCTGCGCAAGGCGGCGGAGGGCGAGGACAACGTCCTGTACCCGATGAAGGAGGCGCTGCGGGCCCGGGCGACGGTGGGCGAGGTGTGCGGGGCGCTCCGGGAGGTCTGGGGGAGTCACGTGCCGACGGATGCGTTCTGAGCGGGCCGGTTCCGGACGGGGAGGACCGGCTGTCGTACCCCCGTGCGACACTCCATGGCATGTTCGGCGTCATCGACCTCCCCACCTACCTCGCGGGCCTGATCCTGATCGTCCTGCTGCCCGGCCCCAACTCCCTCTACGTCCTTTCCGTGGCCGCCCGCCGCGGTGTGCGGGCCGGGTACACCGCGGCCGCCGGGGTCTGGTGCGGGGACACCGTGCTGATGACGCTGTCGGCCGCCGGAGTCGCCTCGCTGCTCCAGGGCAACGCCCTGCTGTTCGGGATCGTGAAGTACGCCGGGGCCGGATACCTGAGCTGGCTGGCGATCGGCATGCTGCGGGCCGCCTGGCAGACGTGGCGGACCCGGCGGCAGCCGGCCGTCGAGGAGGCCGCGGCCGCCCAGGGCGCCGACGAGCGGCCCTTCCGCCGTGCGCTCGTCGTCAGCCTCTTCAATCCCAAGGCGATCCTCTTCTTCGTCGCCTTCTTCGTGCAGTTCGTGGACCCCGGCTACGCCTACCCCGCCCTCTCCTTCGTCGTCCTCGGCGCGTTCGCCCAGCTCGCCAGCTGCCTCTACCTGAGCGCGCTGATATTCGGCGGCACGCGGCTGGCCGCGGTGTTCCGTCGCCGCAAGCGGCTGTCGGCCACGGCGACGTCGGCGGCGGGGGCGCTGTTCCTGGGGTTCGCGGTGAAGCTGTCGCTCGCCGGGCCCTCCTAGGCGGGCGCACAGGCACCCGTTCGTTCCGCGTACTCCCGCAGGCCCTCCGTCGTCGCTCCCGCCCAGCCCACGTAGCCGTCCGGGCGGATCAGGAAGACGCCCCGGCCGTATGACCGCGGAGCCGCCGGGAGGGAGGGGAGGCCCGGGACCGACGCGCCCAGCAGGGTCCAGTGCGGGCCCCGGAAGCGGTCGAACAGGCGGACGCCCGCCACCGTGCCGTCCGGGGCGCGGTCGCCCGCGCGCAGGCCCCCGGTCTCGCCTCGCGTGTCCACGCTCAGGGACGAGTCCCGGTAGCCCAGGCCGAGCTGCACCGTCGCCCTGCCCCGTCGTACCTCTCCGCGGTGGACCCCCGTCGTCAGGTCCAGCATGGCGGCGGCGTTCGCGCGGCGCTCCTCCTCGTAGGTGTCCAGGAGGGTTTCCGGTGCGGCGCCCCGGAGCACCGCGGCCAGCTTCCAGCCCAGGTTGTAGGCGTCCTGCACGCCGGTGTTCAGGCCCTGGCCGCCCGCCGGGGAGTGGACGTGGGCCGCGTCCCCGGCGAGGAGGACCCGGCCCGCCCGGAACCGGTCCGCCAGGGCGGCGCGCGGGCGGAAGTCGGAGGCCCAGCGCAGCTCCGTCACGGCCGGGGCGTCGAGGTGCGTGTACGTGGCGACCAGGGCGCGGATGCCGTCCGGTGTCAGGTCGACCCGGGCGGACTCCGGCAGCCGGGCCTGCAGTTGGAAGTGGTCGGTGCCGGCGAGCGGGCACAGGGCGAGACCGGTGCCGTCGGGTCCCGGGAACGTGTGCCAGTGATCCCGGTCAAGACCCTCCAGCCGTACGTCCGCCACCAGGAACGGCACCGGGTCGACCGTCTCGCCGGTCATGCCGATGCCCAGGGCGCGCCGGACCGCCGAGCGTCCGCCGTCGGCCGCGACCGCGTACGCCGCGCGGAGGGCCGTACCGTCCGCGAAGTCCACCGTCACGCCGTCCGCGTCCTGCGCCAGGCCCGTCACCTCGCGGCCGAAGGCGACCCGGCCGCCCAGCTCGGTCAGCCGTGCGTGGAGCACCTCCTGGGTCCGCCACTGTGCGACCATCAGCGGCTCGGTGTACGGCGTGCCCTCGTCCGCCGGGATCTCCTCGAACATCGGCTGTGTGCCGAGCCGCTCGCCGTTCCTCCACAGCAGGCGGGGCGGATAGGGGCCGCCGGCCGCCCGGACGGCGTCCAGGACGCCCAGGTCGGCGAAGACCTCCTGGGTGCGGGGCTGGATGCCCTTGCCGCGGGAGCCGGGGAAGAGCGCCTCCGCCCGCTCCACCACCAGCGCCCGGATCCCGCGCCGCGCCAGGTCGATGCCCAGGGTCAGGCCCGTCGGGCCCGCGCCCACGATCGCGACATCCATCGTCTCTCTCCTTAACATCGTTAAGTAGCGTCGCCGACGAGCGTGCCCTTAACGCTGTTAAGCTGTCAAGCGTGAGTTCCGAGAAGCGCGCGCCTTTGGATCGCGCACGAGTCGCCGACACCGCGCTGCGGCTGCTGAACGAGGTCGGTCTGGACGGGCTGACCCTGCGCGCCATCGCCCGCGAGCTGGACGTCAAGGCACCGGCCCTGTACTGGCACTTCAAGGACAAGCAGGCGCTGCTCGACGAGATGGCGACGGAGATGTACCGGCGGATGGCCGCCGGTGCCGCGCTCGACCCCGCCGACACCTGGCGGGAGCGGCTGCTGAAGACCCAGCGCGCGCTGCGGGCCGCGCTGCTCGGCTACCGCGACGGCGCCAAGGTGTTCAGCGGCTCACGCTTCACCGGCATCGACCACGCCGCGGAACTGGAGGCGAACCTGCGCGTGCTCACCGGCGCCGGGCTCAGCCTCGCGCAGGCCGTCGACGCGGGGCGCACGGCACACGCCTACACCCTCGGCTTCGTCACCGAGGAGCAGGGCGTACGACCCCTCCCGGGGGAGCGCCGGGAGGGGTACGACATCGGGGAACGCGCCCGCCGCATGGCCGGCTTCCCGCTCGCCGCCGAGGCCGGGAAGCTGCTCTTCGACGACTACGACCGGCAGTTCGAGGAGGGGCTGGCACTCGTCGTCGCCGGCATCGGGGCGCGGTACGGGATCAGCTGAGGGCGGTCGCCCCCGGCGTACCGGCCTTCTTCAGCGCCCTCTTCAGCCGGGGGCCGAACGGTTTCTCCACGAACCGGTGGATCAGCCAGGCCAGCGCCAGCATGCCCAGCACGGTCACGGCCAGCGTCGGCCACGCGGACAGGCCGAGCCCCCGGTGCAGCACCCGGATGACGAACCAGCCCAGGTGCTCGTGCACCAGGTAGAACGGGTACGTCAGCGCGCCGGCCGTGACCAGCCAGGACCAGGAGGCCCACCCGGTCCAGCCCAGCGCCACGGCGGCGACGGTCGCGTAGGCGACGGTGACGACCAGGATGACGACGTACGGGTCGCGGTGCGGGTGCGGGCCCCACAGTCCGCGGGTGGCCTCGCTCTGGGCGAGCAGCCAGGACATCACGACGATGCCCCACGCGAGCAGGTCGCTGCCGAAGCGGTGGATCAGGTACAGCGCCAGACCGCCGACGAAGAAGGGGGCGTACTCGGGCATGACCACCTGGCGCAGCAGCTCGTTGCCCGACGAGTGGCACAGGACGGCCGCCGGCGTCCAGACGCAGGCGAACAGCACCACCCGGCGGTAGGTGACCCCGCGCACCACGACGAACAGGGCGAACAGCACGTAGAAGCGCACCTCCACCCAGAGCGTCCAGCACACACCGAGAACCCGCGTGGCGCCCATCGGCTGCTGCAGCATGGTGAGGTTCACCAGGAACTCGTCCGGGCGGACCGGGTGGACGACGACCGGGAGCGCGAGGGACGCGGCCGTGACCAGGGCCAGCGCGACCCAGTACGCGGGATACAGGCGGGCGACCCGGGAGCGGAAGAAGTCGCCGAGGGTGCGGCCCCAACTGCTCATGCAGATCACGAAACCGCTGATGACGAAGAAGAACTGCACGCCGAGGTTGCCGTACACGGCCGCCCGGGACAGGGACGGGAAGAGCTGGTCCGGGCTGGCGTGCCAGGACTCCGAGACCACGCCGCCGCGACCGGTGTAGTGGTAGACGCAGACCATCAGCGCGGCGACGAGCCGCAGACCGTCCAGGGCGAGCAGGCGGCCCCGGCGCGGGGCCCGGGCGGCCGGGATCCCGGCCGCCCGCCGTATGAGAGGGTCCGGGGCCGGCCCGACGCCGGAGGGGGAAGCGGCCATGTGCGGTTTCCTTCCTGCTGATCGGTGGTCAGCCGCGGGCGCCCCGGCGCAGGCTGCGCGCCTTGCGGGCCACCCGGCGGACCGTCGCGTTGCGCGGGATGAACGCCAGCTGGGCGGGCACCCCGCCGGGCAGCGCCAGCGAGGACAGGCGCCGGCGCTTGAAGTAGCGCATGGTGTGCTGGTCCAGGTGCCCCGCGAGCCAGGTCTCGGCCTGCGGACGCAGCCTCGGGAGGATCTTCGGCTGCATCGCGAAGCCCACCGCGCGGACCAGCGCGCCGAGCGCCTCCACGTCCATGCCCTGGCGCTGCTCGGCGACGGCCCGCCGGTCGGTCAGCTCGGGCAGCAGCGCGTCCACGATCGTCACCGGGATCCGGTTGCTGTTCTCGTACGGCGTCAGCCGCTCCAGCAGCAGGTCGGTGCCCACCCGGGCGACCGGGAGGCCGTACAGGGCGGAGGCGGTGAGCAGCGCGGTGGAGAAGCAGCCGACGACCAGTGCGGGACGCATCCGCTGGTACAGCACCTCCGCGAGCACCGGCGTGTCCAGCACGGTCAGCCCGACCTCCAGCCGCTGCGCCTCCTGCTCCAGGGAGCGGGTGAAGCGGGCCGGCGCGGACGGGTGCGGCTTGAACACCACCGTGGTGTGGCCGAGGGCGGCCGCGCCCCTCAGCATCCGCACATGCAGCTCCTCCTCCTGCTCGGCGGTGAGGATGTCCAGCGCGGACAGGTACTGGCCGAGCAGCAGCGCCGGCTCCTCCACCGCCGGCAGCCCCTCGCCCAGCGGGGCGAGTTCGGCGAGGACCTTGGTGAAGGCGGGCGTCGGCACCAGTTCGCCGGGCACCCCGAACTCGGTGAGCAGCAGCGGCTGCAGACCCGGCACCAGGTCCAGGTGCAGGACCCGGTCCACGCGGGTGCCGACCAGCGGGTCGATCTTGTTGCGGGTGGGGCCGTAGCTCATCAGGCCGTCGGCGTAGACGGTGACCGGCGCGCCGGTGAAGATCTGCGCGAGCGCCAGCGACGGATTCACCTGGATCGACTCGACGGCCAGCTCGACGTCGTCGGTGCCGAGCTGCCACTCGTGGCGCAAGTACCGCTCCCACAGCGGCAGATCGTCCCCGCGGGGCGTCCAGCCGCCCGGATGGAACGGGAAGATCGCCGCGTTGTACGACACCACGTCGTCGAACCGGTCCCGCAGCCGCTCGAAGCCCGGCATCCCGTCCAGCGCCGTCGAGGTCTCGGGCGTGGCCGCGTTGTTGCAGACCAGCAGGATCCGCCGGTCGGCCGGACGGAAGCAGCCGGAGTCCAGGGCGGCGGCGAGCGTGGCCGTGCCGTACAGCGTCGACGCCTGGAAGATCTGGGTGGTCACGCGGCGACCCCCGCGGCGGCGGGACGGCGGCGCAGCCGGCGCAGCCGGGTGGCGCGCTGGACGTCCATGGAGTCCAGCGCCTCGTCCAGCACGTCCTGCGGCATGCGCCGCAGCGCGGCGGCGCTCAGGGATTTCAGTTTCCTCGCCACCGCCGGCTCGAACCTTTCGATGGAGCCCAGGTGATGGGCGATGATCGCACAGTAGGTGCGGACGGCCTTGGGCAGCAGCACGCCGGCCTCCCGGTCGGCCGCGGTCTCCGCGACGACCTGGTCGAACGCCCGGATGAAGTCCAGCTGGCGCACATCGCCGATCTGGGTGAGGGACGAGGCGACCCCGCGCCGGTAGAACACCCCGAGCAGGCTCACCGCGGCGAAGGACTCCGCCTCCCGGTGCAGCTTCCAGATCCACGGCCGGTCCTCGGCCGTGCGCAGCCCGTCGGTGAAGTGCAGCACTCCCTGGTCCACCAGCCGCCGGTGGTAGACGCCGGCCCACGCGTACGCGTAGTCCACCGAGGTGGACCGGTCGGCGGGCAGGATCGCCGCCCGCGGGTCCAGCACGGTGTTCCGCCGGCCCACCGGCACCCGGTGCACGCTCCGCGACCGGGCGGTGCACTGCACATGGTCGGTGCGCAGGAAGTCGCAGCCCAGCTCCTCGATCGCGGTGAGCAGCCGCGGGAGGTAGCCGGGGGCGAGCCAGTCGTCGCCGTCCAGGAACGTCAGATACGTGCCGCGCGCCCGGTCGATACCGGTGTTGCGCGCGGTCGCCAGCCCTCCGTTCTGCTCGTGCCGGACCAGGACCGCACCCGGCAGCTCGCGCTCCGCACGCGCGAGAATCTCTGGGGTCCCGTCGCGGGAACAGTCGTCGACGAGAATGAATTCGAAGTCCTCACGCACATTCGCCTTCAGACTCCTGAGGGTGTCGGGCGCGTATTGCTGCACGTTGTAGAACGGCACGATGACGGAGAGCTTGACCACGTCAAGGACGTTAGGGCGTGGCCCGCCATTCGTCTTGACGACCTGCTTGATGCCGGGTGAACGACACATGGCGAAGCCGTGAACCAGGCTGTTTCACACGGCGATCGGGGCCCGATTCGCCATTCGGCGATGTGCTGTTAACCGTTTGTTGCATTCGGGTTGGGCGGAACCTCGGAATCGCTTCCTAGCGTCTCCGGCGTGCCAGCAAGTGCAACGAAATCCCTGCGAGTCGCCGTCCTCGCCGACTCGGACACCCGGTGGAAGTGGGGCGCGCTCACCGCGCAGCGGCTCACCCCCGCGGCTGCCGAGGTCCGGCTCGACGGCTACCTCCTGCGGGGACGTGCCACCCCGACCGCCCGCCAGCTGCGGGAGGTCGGCGTCCGGGCGGACTCCCTGCGCGAGGTCACCGGCGTGGAGTTCCTGCGCGCGATGAGCGAGGACCCGGGCAACCGGTACGACGTCCTCGTCCTGGCCCTGGTCGGCGGCGGCGTCCAGGCCATGCTGCACGGACTGCGCGCCGCCTGGGGCTCCGGGCCGCGTCCCGTGGTCGTCACCGGCTATGTCGGAGTCGTCTACGAAAAGCTCGCCGACGGGCTGCTGCTGCGGCACGGCGCGGACCTCGTCCTCGCCAACTCCCGCCACGACGCGGACCGGTTCCGGGCCGTGTACGAGGGGGTCGGCGCCGACGCCTCCGCGGTCACCGAGGTCGCGCTGCCCTTCCTCGGCGGTGCGCCGTACGCCGGCGAACACGAGCCGTACACCGTGGTGTTCGCGGCCCAGCCGTCGGTGCCGGACAACCGCCGGGACCGCGCCTACCTGCTGGGCCGGCTCATCGAGCACGCCCGCAGGCACCCCGAGCGGGAGGTGCTGCTCAAGCTGCGCTCCAAGCCCGGCGAACACACCACCCACATCGAGGAACTGCCGTACCAGAAACTGGTCCAGGGCCAGGACCCGCCGGCCAACTTCCGCCTGGTGTACGGGCACATGGGCGAGGTGCTCGACCGTACCGACCTGCTGGTCACGGTCAGCTCCACGGCCGCCCTGGAGGCCCTGCACCGCCGTGTGCCCACCGCGGTCCTCACCGACCTCGGGGTGCGCGAGGCGCTCGGCAACCACCACTTCACCGGCTCCGGCTGCCTCGCCTCCTGGGACCAGCTCGACGCCGGGCACCGGCCGGTGCCGGACGAGGAGTGGGTGGCCCGGCAGGGCGTGGCGGCCGACGGGTTGTACGACACGGCCTTCGACACCGCCCGCGAGCGCATCGCCGAGCTGCTGGACCGGCCGCGCGGTCTGCCGCCCCTGAACCCCTACTACACCCCCGAGACCGCGCCCGGCTATCTGCCCGGCATCCTCGCCCGCCACCACCTCGGCCCCGACGGCGTCCCGCTGCCCGGCGCGCCCGCCGCCGACAAGGCGCCCGGCCCCGTCCGGCAGATCGTGCGCCGCGCCGCGCGCGGCGCCTACCGGCACGGAGTCCAGCGGGTCGCCCCCGTGATCCGGCGGATGGGCGAGCTGTGACCCCTCTCCAAGGAGGAGACCCCATGTCCCACTCGCAAGCGGGCCCGGGCGCCTCGGTCCGCCGGGTGCTCGCGGTCATCCCCGCGCGCGGCGGCTCCAAAGGCGTGCCCGCGAAGAACCTCGCCCCCGTGGGCGGTGTCCCGCTGGTGGCCCGCGCGGTGCGCGAGTGCCGGGCGAGCCGGCTGGTGACCGACGTCGTCGTCTCCACCGACGACCAGGCCATCGCCGCCGCCGCCCGGGAGGCCGGCGCCGAGGTCGTGCTGCGGCCCGCCGCCATCGCCGGGGACACCGCCACCTCCGAGGCCGCGGTCCTGCACGCCATGGACACCCACGAGACGCTGCACGGCTCCGCCGTCGACGTGGTGCTGCTCGTGCAGTGCACCAGCCCCTTCGTCGTCCGCGAGGACATCGACGGTGTCGTGTCGGCGGTGATCGAGGACGGCGCGGACACCGCGCTGACCGTCGCGCCCTTCCACGGTTTCGTCTGGCGGGAGGCGGCCGACGACCTCGCCGCGGCCGACGACCTCGCCGCACCCGGCGAGCCGCCGGCCACCGGCGCGGTGACCGGCGACCGGGCGGCTGCCGCCGGAGGCTACGGCGTCAACCACGACAAGTCCTACCGTCCGCGCCGCCAGGACCGCCCCCAGGACTTCCTGGAGACCGGCGCCGCCTACGCGATGGACGCGGCCGGCTTCCGCGAGCACCGCCACCGTTTCTTCGGCCACACCGAGCTGGTCCGCACCGACCCGGCCCGGGTGCTGGAGATCGACGACCCGCACGACCTCGCGCGGGCCCGGGCCCTCGCGCCCCTCTTCGACGCGGACCGCCCCGGTTCGCTGCCGACCGCCGACGACGTGGACGCGGTCGTACTGGACTTCGACGGCACCCAGACCGACGACCGGGTGCTGATCGACTCCGACGGACGGGAGTTCGTCGCCGTGCACCGCGGCGACGGACTCGGCGTCGCGGCCCTCCGCAGGAGCGGCCTGAAGCTGCTGATCCTGTCCACGGAACAGAACCCGGTCGTCGCCGCCCGCGCACGCAAGCTGCGGATCCCCGTGCTGCACGGCATCGACCGGAAAGACCTCGCGCTGAAGCAGTGGTGCGAGGAGCAGGGCATCGCGCCGGAGCGCGTGCTCTACGTCGGCAACGACGTCAACGACCTGCCGTGCTTCGCCCTCGTCGGCTGGCCCGTGGCGGTCGCGAGCGCTCACGACGTCGTACGCGGCGCCGCACGCGCGGTCACCACCGTCCCCGGCGGTGACGGCGCGATCCGAGAGATCGCCAGCTGGATCCTCGGCCCCTCTCTCGATTCCCTCCCCAAGTAAGGACACCCCCTGATGAGCACCAACTCCCGTCTGCGCACGTTCGGTTCGCGCGAGGTCGGCCCCGGCAGGCCCGTCTACATCTGCGGCGAGATCGGCATCAACCACAACGGTGAGCTGGAGAACGCCTTCAAGCTGATCGACGTGGCCGCCGAGGCCGGCTGCGACGCCGTGAAGTTCCAGAAGCGCACCCCGGAGATCTGCACCCCGCGCGACCAGTGGGGCATCGAGCGCGACACCCCCTGGGGCCGGATGACGTACATCGACTACCGCCACCGGGTGGAGTTCGGCGAGGACGAGTACCGCCAGATCGACGCGTACTGCAAGGAGAAGGGGATCGCCTGGTTCGCCTCCCCGTGGGACACCGAGGCCGTCGCCTTCCTGGAGAAGTTCGACGTCCCCGCCCACAAGGTGGCGAGCGCCTCCCTGACCGACGACGAACTGCTGCGCGCCCTGCGCGCCACGGGCCGTACGGTCATCCTCTCCACCGGCATGTCCACCCCGCGCCAGATCCGGCACGCGGTCGAGGTCCTGG
Source organism: Streptomyces sp. NPDC046881 (assembly GCF_040645015.1). NCBI lineage: Bacteria > Bacillati > Actinomycetota > Actinomycetes > Kitasatosporales > Streptomycetaceae > Streptomyces > Streptomyces sp. NPDC046881. The sequence continues at coordinate 69,512 of NZ_JBEYXJ010000035.1, forward strand.
GCAGCGACAACATCCTCATGTGCCACGCGACCTCGACGTACCCGGCGAAGGCCGAGGAGCTGAACCTCCGCGTGATCAACACGCTGGAGAAGGAGTACCCGAACGTCCCGATCGGCTACTCCGGCCACGAGACGGGCCTGCAGACCACGCTCGCCGCCGTCGCGCTGGGCGCCACGTTCGTCGAGCGCCACATCACCCTCGACCGCGCCATGTGGGGCTCCGACCAGGCCGCGTCGGTGGAGCCGCAGGGCCTCACCCGCCTGGTCCGCGACATCCGCACCATCGAGGCCTCCCTCGGCGACGGCGTCAAGAAGGTCTACGACTCCGAGCTGGGCCCGATGAAGAAGCTGCGCCGCGTCGCCGGCGTCGTCGCCGAGGCGGAGATCGCCGCGGCGGCGGGCGAGCCGGTCGCGGTGTGAGTCCGGGTCACTGACGACGGGACGGTCGTACGCCGATGAGCCCCCGCGCCGGCCAGGCCGGCCACCCCGCCCGCACGCTCGCCTTCGTGGAGAGCCCGGTACAGCTGCTGAACGTACTGGAGTGGGCACACCTGCACGGCCTGCCCGCCGCCACGCCGGCCCCGTCCGGCCGGGGCCCGGCCGTCCCGCCGCCCGGGAACGGCCCGGAACAGGGCGCGCCGCCGGGCGTGCGGCCGGCGGCCCCGGGCGGCGCGGAGGGGGAAGCGCCGTTCGGCCCCGGCGACGCGGGGCCGGCCACGGCCTCCGGGCCCGTGGCCGGCCCCACGCAGCCCGGCCCCGCACCGGCCGGCCCCGTGGCCGCCGTGCCCGCGCCCGCCGTGCCCGCGCAGGTCCGGCGGTCGCCGGCCGGTGCGACGGCGGCCGGCGCGGAACTGACCGTCGTCGTGCTCGCCCCGACCGACCCGATGACCCGGGGCCAGCTGCGACGCATGGCCGACCTGGCCCGGGACGAGGGGTACCGGGTGCGCTGGGAGGAGGCGCGGGGCGGTACGACCGCGCCCTTCCACACCATCGGCGGGCTGGCCGGCTCCCTGCGCCGGGCCGGCCGGGTCGTCATGGGCGACCCGTTCTCCCGCTACGTACAGCTCCTGCTGACCATCACCCGCGCCCGCGACCTGGTGGTCGTGGACGACGGCACGGCGACGATGGAGTTCGTCGCCCAGCTGGCCCGCGGCGAACGCCTGGTCCGCTGGCACCGCAAGGGCGGCCGGCCCGGCGCCCGCGACCTGCTCTTCGCGCCGGTGTCCTCCTCCGCCCGCCGGCGGCTGACGCCCAGCGCGCACCGGCGGGTCGAGGTGTTCTCCTCCATGCCGGTGACGGAGACCCCCGAGGGCGTCACGGTCACCGCGAACGACTTCGCCTGGACCCGGGCCCGATTCGGGCCGCCGCGCATCACCAACGGCGCGGACATGGTCGGCACCTCGCTGGTGGAGACGGGGGTGGTGGACGGCGACCGCTACCTGGGGGCCGTCCGCGCCCTGGCCCGGGCCCACGGCGTCACCCGCTACTTCGCCCACCGCCGCGAGAGCACCGAGAAACTGCACCGGCTGGCGGGAGAGACCGGCCTGGAGATCGTCCGCCCGGACCTGCCCCTGGAGCTGATCGCCCGGCGCGGCCCCATCGGCCGTACGATCCTGAGCTTCCCCTCCACGGTCGTCCACACCCTCCCGCTGGCCCTGGCCGGCACGGGGGTGCGCGTCGCGGTCTGCGACATCGACCCGGCCTGGCTCACCGACACCGCCTCCCCCCGGGCCCAGGGCTTCCTCTCCGGCGTGACCGGCACCGCCCGCGACGTCCACCGGCTGACGGCGGTGACCCCGGCGTGACGGAGGGCCCCCGGGGCCTGCGGCTCTAGGCCGTGTCCGCAAAGTCCCTCCTGCCCCGCGACGCGCGGACGGGGGGGCGTTGGCGTCCCGAGCGTGGGGGCGGGGGGGGGCGGGGGGGGGGGGCGGGCCGGCGGGCCGACCCCGAGCC
>NZ_JBEYXJ010000036.1:0-70614 GCF_040645015.1 Streptomyces sp. NPDC046881
GAGCGACGCGTCGTGAGCCCAGGCCGACCGCCGGACCCGGGCCGGGTGTGAGCGACGCGTCGTGAGCCCAGGCCGACCGCCGGACCCGGGCCGGGCGTGAGCGGCGCGTCGTGAGCCCAGGCCGACCGCCGGACCCGGGCCGGGTGTGAGCGGCGCGTGGTGAGGCCGGGCCGGCTCCGGTGGTGCTGCTCCTCAGAACACCGACAGGCCGGTCAGGGTCGTGAAGCGGTCCAGGGCCGCTACACCCGCCACCGAGTTCCCGCGTTCGTCCAGGCCCGGGCTCCACACGCACAGCGTGCACCGGCCCGGTACGACGGCGATGATCCCGCCGCCGACCCCGCTCTTGCCGGGCAGGCCGACGCGGTAGGCGAAGTCGCCGGCCGCGTCGTACGTGCCGCAGGTCAGCATGACCGCGTTGACCTGCTTGGCCTGGCTGCGGCTGAGCAGCCGGCTGCCGTCGGCGCGGATGCCGTGCCGGGCGAGGAAGCCGGTGGCGAGGGCCAGGTCGGCGCAGGAGGCGGCGACGGAGCACTGCCGGAAGTACTGGTCGAGCAGGACCGGCACCTCGTTGTCGATGTTGCCGTAGGACGCCATGAAGTGGGCGAGGGCGGCGTTGCGGTCGCCGTGCGCGGTCTCGGAGGCGGCGACCTCCAGGTCGAAGTCCAGCGCGGGGTTGCCGCTCTCGGCGCGCAGGAACGACAGCAGCTCGCCGGCCGCGTCTCCGGTACGGGTCTGCAGGCGGTCGGTGACGACCAGGGCACCCGCGTTGATGAAAGGATTCCGCGGGATGCCGTTCTCGTACTCCAGCTGGATCAGCGAGTTGAACGGGTTGCCGGACGGCTCGCGGCCGACGTGCTCCCAGAGTTCGTCGCCCTCGCGGGCCAGGTCCAGGGCGAGCGTGAAGACCTTGGTGATGGACTGCGTGGAGAACGGCTGCCGCCAGTCCCCCACCCCGTACACCGTGCCGTCCAGCTCGGCGACGGCCATGCCGAAACTGCGCGGGTCGCGTGCGGCGAGCGCCGGGATGTAGTCGGCGGACCGGCCGCGCCCGGGAGTGCGTTCGATCTCCGCCAGGATGCTGTCGAGGACCGGTTGGAACTGCGAGGACATGATCGTCATCATGCCGCACCGCCGCCGTCGGGGCGCCTCGGGGGCGGCGGGCCGGGTGCGGGGGTGACGGCACCCGCGTGGCGGCCCCGGCCGGCGGTCCGGAGCGGGCGGCACGCGGGTGCCGTGGCGTCAGAGCACCTGCGGGGCCCCGTTGCCGGCGAGCACCTCCGGGCGGAGCAGCGCCGTCAGCCGTTCGGCGGGCAGCAGGCCCTTCTCCAGCACCAGCTCGGCGACGCCGCGGCCGGTGCGCAGGGCCTCCTTGGCGATGTCGGTCGCCGCCGTGTAGCCGATGTGCGGGTTGAGCGCGGTGACCAGGCCGATGGAGTTCTCCACGGTGGCGCGCAGCCGCTCGGTGTTGGCGGTGATGCCGGACACGCAGCGCTCGGCGAGCGTGAGGCAGGCGCTCTGCAGGTGCGTGATCGACTCCGACAGGGAGTGCAGGATGATCGGCTCGAAGGCGTTGAGCTGGAGCTGCCCGGCCTCGGCGGCCATGGTGATGGCGACGTCGTTGCCGATCACCTCGAAGGCGACCTGGTTGACCACCTCGGGGATGACCGGGTTGACCTTGCCCGGCATGATCGACGAGCCGGCCTGCACCGGCGGCAGGTTGATCTCGCCGAGCCCCGCGCGCGGGCCGGAGGACAGCAGGCGCAGGTCGTTGCAGCTCTTGGAGAGCTTGACCGCGATCCGCTTCAGGACGCCGGACATCTGGACGAAGGCGCCGCAGTCCTGGGTGGCCTCGACCAGGTTGGCGGCCGTGACCAGGGGCAGGCCGGTGATGGCGGACAGGTGGCGGCGGGCCGCCTCGGCGTAGCCGGCGGGCGCGTTGAGGCCGGTGCCGATGGCCGTGGCGCCGAGGTTGATCTCATGGATCAGCTCGACGGCCTCGGCGAGCCGGCTGCGGTCCTCCTCGATCATGACGGCGAACGCGGAGAACTCCTGGCCGAGCGTCATCGGCACGGCGTCCTGCAACTGGGTACGGCCCATCTTGAGCACGTCACGGAACTCGACGGCCTTGCGGGCGAACGCGTCCTGCAGTACGGACATCGCCTTGAGCAGGCCGCGTACCGCGAAGACCGTCGCTATCTTGACGGCGGTCGGGTAGACGTCGTTGGTCGACTGGCCGAGGTTGACGTCCTCGTTGGGGTGCAGATACGCGTACCGGCCCTTGGCGTGGCCGAGCAGTTCCAGCGCGCGGTTGGCCACGACCTCGTTGGCGTTCATGTTGGTGGACGTGCCGGCACCGCCCTGGATGACGTCCACGACGAACTGGTCGTGCAGCTTGCCGGCGCGGATCTCCCGGCAGGCCGCGACGATCGCCGCGGCCTTCTCGGGCGCCAGCAGCCCGAGTTCCTCGTTGGCGAGCGCGGCCGCCTCCTTGACGGCGGCCAGGGCGTCGATCAGATGCGGGTACGCGGAGATCGGGGTGCCGGTGATGGGGAAGTTCTCCGTCGCGCGCAGGGTGTGGACACCCCAGTACGCGTCGGCGGGGACGTCACGGTCGCCGAGCAGGTCGTGCTCGCTGCGGGTGGCGGCGGTCATGAGGGTTCAGGTCCTCTTTCCGGAGGTTGGGGGTCAGGGCCCCGAAGGGGCGCGGGGAACTGCGCGACCGGCGACGAACGGCCCGCGGACCGGCGACGGCCCGCAGTCCCCCTCGGAACGCGGCGGAACTAGGCGCAGGAGGTGACCGGAACGGGATCCAGCGCACGCACGGGGCGCACGCAGCCCACCGGCTCCCCGCCCCCGAGCAGCGGCTCCCCAGCGAACTCCGTCAGCAGCGCGGGGTCGACGCCGGCGCGGGCCAACGCGGCCGCCGCCACCGGTATCCGCGCCCGGTTCGCCCCGTCGGCGATCTTCACGGCGACGGCCGTGCCGTCCGGCAGCGCGGCGACCTGTACGCCCTCGAAGCCGTCCTTGGCGAGCAGCCCGGGCACGGCCCGCATGAGCGCGGCCACGTCCCGGCCGACGCCGGAGGCCATCTCGGCGTGCTCGCGCATCGCGTCGGCGACCCGGGCCTCGGGGGTGCCGGGCTCGGCCGAGGTGATCCGGGCCAGGGCGCGGGCGAGGCCGTGCAGGGAGATGGAGAACAGCGGGGCGCCGCAGCCGTCCACGGTGACCCGGGCGACGCGCTGGCCGGTCAGCTCCTCGACGGTCTCGGCTACGGCCTGCTGCAGCGGGTGCGCCGGGTCCAGGTAGTCCTCCAGGGACCAGCCGTTGACGCGGGCCGTCCACAGCATGGCGGCGTGCTTGCCGGAGCAGTTCTGGGCGAGGCGGGAGGGCTGCCGGCCCTCGCGGACCCAGGCGTCCCGGACGGCCGGGCCGAACGGCATGTCGGGCACGTTGCGCAGGTCGGCCTCGGTGAGCCCGGCGAGTTCGAGGATGCGCCGGGTGCCGGCGAGGTGGCGTTCCTCGCCGGAATGGCTCGCCGCGGCCAGCGACAGCAGGGCGCCGTCGAGCGGCAGCCCGGCCCGCAGCATGGCCACGGCCTGCACGGGCTTGAGGGCGGAGCGCGGGTAGAAGGCCGCCTCGATGTCGCCGAGCTGGAACCGCACCTGCCCGTCGGCGCCGAGGACGACGACGGAGCCGTGGTGGACGCCCTCGACGACCCCGCCGCGGATGAGGTGGGCGACGGGGGCGTGGAGGGGTTCGCGGACGACGGGGGCGTCGGCGGGGGGACTGCTGTACATCACTGCCTGATCACGGGGTCGGGGTCGGCCGGTACGCGGGTCACGCGTCGGCGCCGGTGGACGTGCGGGACATGCGGGCGCGGATGGTGTACCAGCCCGCGACCAGTGCTGCGACGATCAGCGGCAGGCACAGCACGGTGGTGCGTCCGGCGCCGCCGTCGGCGTACATGAGGACCAGGACGGAGGCGAGGAACGCCAGCGTCACGAGTTCGGTCCAGGGGGAGCCCGGCAGCCGGTACGACGGCCGGGTCAGCTCGCCGTTGCGGGTCTTCCGCCAGAAGAGCAGGTGACAGAGCATGATCATGCCCCAGGTCGCGAGGATGCCGATCGCCGCGAAGTTGAGGACGATCTCGAACGCGTCGGCGGGGACGACGTAGTTCAGGCCCACGCCGAGGACACAGATACCGCTGGTGAGCAGGATCCCGCCGTAGGGGACCTGGCTGCGGCTCATCCGGCCGGTGAACCTCGGGGCCGAACCGCTCATCGCCATGGAGCGCAGGATGCGGCCGGTGGAGTACAGGCCGGAGTTCAGCGACGACATGGCCGCGGTCAGGACGACCAGGTTCATCACGCCGCCGGCCGCCGGGACGCCGATGTTGGACAGGACGGTGACGAAGGGGCTCTCGCCGGCGGAGTACTTGCTCCACGGGAGCAGCATCGACAGCAGGACGACCGAGCCGACGTAGAACAGGCCCACGCGCCACATGATCGAGTTGATCGCCTTCGGCATGATCTTCTCGGGGTTCTCGGTCTCGCCCGCGGCGACGCCGACCAGCTCGACCGAGGCGTAGGCGAAGACGACGCCCTGGATGATCAGCAGCATGGGCAGCAGACCGTTGGGGAAGACGCCGCCGTTGTCGGTGATCAGGGACGGCCCGGGGTGGTGGCCGGCGACCGGGTGCTGGGTGACCAGCAGGAAGATGCCGATGCACATGAAGACCACGAGCGCGCCGACCTTGACGATCGCGAACCAGAACTCCAGCTCACCGAATATCTTGACCGAGATCAGGTTGACCGTCAGGACGACCGCGAGGGCGATCAACGCGATCAACCATTGCGGGATGTCGGAGAACATGCCCCAGTAGTGCGTGTACGTGGCGACGGCCGTGATGTCGGCGATGCCGGTGGTCGCCCAGTTCAGGAAGTACATCCAGCCCGCGGTGTAGGCGCCCTTCTCGCCCATGAACTCCCGGGCGTACGACACGAAGGCGCCGGAGGACGGGCGGTAGAGGACGAGTTCGCCGAGGGCGCGCACGACCAGGAAGGCGAAGACGCCGCAGACGGCGTACGCGATGAACAGGGAGGGTCCGGCGTCGGCGAGCCGGCCGCCGGCGCCGAGGAAGAGGCCGGTGCCGATGGCGCCGCCGATGGCGATCATGTTGACGTGCCGGTGCTTCAGGCCTTTGCTGTAGCCGGCGTCTCCGGCGTCGACATGGCCGGACGAGGGGCGCGTCTCGTCTTTGAGGTGCTGCTCGCTCACGCCTCGGGTCCGCCTTCCGTAGGGGGGTCCGTCCGCTGGGGACGCACGATGTCGGTGAGGGTCGTCTCGACGCGGTCCAGGTGGTGGCTCATGGCCTCCACCGCGTCGTGCTCGGAACCGTCGACCAGCGCCTCGACGATCGCCCGGTGCTCCCGGTTGGACTGCTCGCGGCGTCCGCCCAGCTCGTTGAGGAAGGCCGACTGACGCGCCAGTGCGTCGCGGATCTCCTCGATGACCCGGCGGAAGACCGGGTTCTGGGCGGCCTCGGCCACGGCGAGGTGGAAGAGGGTGTCCATCGCGACCCAGGCGGTGGTGTCCGTCTCCCGCTCCATGCGGTCGAGCAGGTGGGCCAGGTGGTCCAGGTTCTCCGGGGTGCGGCGCGCGGCCGCGTACCCGGCGACCGGGATCTCGATGTGCCGGCGCACCTCCAGCAGGTCGCTGGCCGCGTAGTCGCCGAAGGTGGGGTCCTCGACGGTGTTCGCGACGACGAAGGTGCCCTTGCCGGTCCTGGAGACCGTGAGGCCCATCGTCTGCAGCGCGCGCAGCGCCTCGCGCAGCACGGGCCGGGACACCTCGAGGGTGCGGCACAGCTCGGCCTCGGAGGGAAGCTTGTCGCCGATGGCGTACCGGCCGCGCTCGATGGCGCCGCGGAGGTGGTCGAGCACCGCTTCCATGGCGCTCACGCGCCGCGGGACCGGACCACCTGTCTGGCTGTCTGACAGGTTCACGGGAGCGATCCTGCGGGGTGCGGGCGGGGAGTGTCAAGAGATGGGGTAAGGAGACATTCACGGGGTGCGGCGCCTGAATGCAGGCATCCGCACCCCGCGGGTGATCAGCGGCTTTCGTTCAGCTGCTGAGCGTGCCGGTGGCGAGCAGGCCGAGCAGGCCCACGCCGATGACGATCCGGTAGATCACGAAGGCGTTGAAGGAGTGCTTGGCGACGAACTTGAGCAGCCAGGCGATGGAGGCGTAGGCGACCACGAACGACACGATCGTGCCGACGGCCAGCGGAGCGGCGCCGACGCCCGCGCCGAGGGCGTCCTTCAGCTCGTACAGGCCCGCGCCGGTCAGGGCCGGGATGCCCAGGAAGAACGAGAGCCGGGTGGCGGCGACGCGGTCCAGGTCCAGGATGAGGGCGGTGGACATGGTGGCGCCGGAGCGGGAGAAGCCGGGGAAGAGCAGGGCGAGGATCTGGGAGCAGCCGACCCACATCGCGTCCTTGAAGGACGTGTCGTCCTCACCGCGCTTGTGCCGGCCCATCTGGTCGGCGGCCCACATCACGCCCGAGCCGGCGATCAGCGAGCCGGCGACCACCCACAGCGAGGCGAGCGGGCCGTCGATCAGCGGCTTCGCGGCCAGGCCCACGACCACGATCGGGATGGTGGCGGCGATGACCCACCAGGCGAACTTGTAGTCGTGGTGGTAGCGCTCCTCGCGGTGGGCCAGGCCGCGGAACCACGCGGAGACGATCCGCCTGATGTCCTTGAAGAAGTACACGAGCACGGCGGCGATGGCACCGACCTGGATGACGGCGGAGAAGCCGACGACGGACTTGTCGTCGACGGGGATGTCCATGAGCCCCTCGGCGATCTTGAGGTGGCCGGTGGAGGACACGGGGAGGAACTCGGTCACCCCCTCGACTACTCCGAGGACGATGGCCTGACCGACGGAGATGGCGCTCATGGGATCCAGTTCTGAGGAAGGTTGGTCGACATTGCTGTAGACAGTACTCACTGTGCCCGGCCGGGTGGCAAGCGCTCAGGCCCACAGGGCGCCGGCGAGTGCGGCCCCGGCGAAGGCCGCCGCGAGCCCCGCCACCACGCTTGCCGCGACGTTCAGGGCAGCGTAGAGCCCGGAGCCGGCCTCGGTCAGCCGCAGGGTCTCGTAGGAGAACGTCGAGTACGTCGTCAGCGCGCCGCACAGCCCGGTACCCAGCAGGAGCTGGAGGTGCGGCCCCGCGGCTCCCGCGGAGACGGCGCCGGTGAGCAGCCCGAGGACCAGGCAGCCGACCACGTTCACCACGAAGGTGCCCCACGGGAAGAGCGAGTCGTGGCGGGCCTGCACGGCGCGGTCGGTGAGATAGCGCACGGGGGCGCCGACGACGGCTCCCGCGACGACCAGCAGCCAGTTCACAACGACTTCTTACCCTCCGGGTCCGTTTTGTCCGGACCGGGGGTGGGTCCCGCGTACCGGACCACCTCGCACTCCTCCACGGTGACGAGGGCCCCGCCGGCCAGTTCCTCCAGCTGCGGCAGGAACGCCCGGATCCGCTCCTCGGCGTCCACCACGACCACGGCGACCGGCAGGTCCTCGCTCAGGGACAGCAGGCGGGAGGTGTGGATGTGGGAGGAGGCGCCGAAGCCCTCCACGCCCCGGAAGACGCTGGCCCCGGCGAGCCCGGCGGCGTGCGCCCGGTGCACGATCTCGGTGTAACGGGGCCGGTGGTGCCAGGTCTCGTTCTCGCCGAGGTAGACGGTGAGCCGGAGGGCACGGTCGGTACGGAACGTCATTGCCGCCTCCAGGTCAGCAGCCGGCGGGCGGCCACCGAGGCGAGCCACACCGCCGCGAGGGCCGCGCACAGGGTCGCGGCGAGATAGGCCAGGGCCGTGCCGGGGCGGCCGGCGTCCGCCAGTCCGCGGATGTCGACCGCGTAGGTGGAGAAGGTGGTGAAGCCGCCGAGGACGCCGGTGCCGAGGAACGGGCGCAGCAGGCGGTGGGCGGCCCACACCTCGGTGACGAGCACCATGAGCACGCCCATGGCGGCGCAGCCGGAGACGTTGGTCCAGAAGGTCGCCCACGGGAAGCCGCCGGCGGGGGTCGGCAAGGCGAGCGTGAGGGCGTAGCGGGCCGTCGCGCCGAGCGCGCCGCCGGCCGCCACGGCCGCGACGACGGGCGCCTGGGCACGCCACTCGGTCCGCCGCGCGGGCGCGGGGCGGTCGCCGCGGGTCTCGGTCTGCGGGCCTGTCATCCTGGTGGGTCTCCTGTTCGGCCCCTGTCCCGGCGGGGATCAAGGCCGGGACCAGGGTACCGCCGCCTCAGCGCGCGGCAGGGCGGGCGCAGACCGCCACACCGGACTCCCAGAGGCTGCCCAGCACCAGGTGGTCACCGGTCGCGCACACGCTGGTGACCATGCGGAAGCCGGAGCGCCGGCGGGTGAGGTGGTGGAGGGTCCGGCCCCGGTCGTCCACGGCGACCACGGCGGCGGTCCGGCTCGGCCGGTACGGCGCGCGTACGGCGGCCCGGGCGGCGCCCCGGCGGACGGCCGGCGGGGCTCGGTGCAGCAGGTCCAGCGGGGGGACGCGGGGACTGGCCAGGGCGACCCAGACCGGGCCGTCGGGTCCCGCGCGCCAGAGGTTGTCCGGCATGCCGGGCAGCTCGGCGAAGGGCTCGGCGCGGCCCGCGCGGGGGCCGGTGAGCCGGAAGCGGGTGAGGCGGCAGGAGCCGGTCTCGGCGATCACCAGGAAGGAACCGTCGGCACTCGCGGCGAGCCCGTTGGCGAACTGCAGCCCGTCCAGCAGGACTTCGGGTTCCCGGTCCTCGGGGGCGAGCCGCAGCAGGCGCCCGGTGCCGGTGTGTTCGACGATGTCGCCGATCCACCGGCGGAGGGGGTGGCGGCGGCTGGAGACGGTGAAGTACACGGTGCCGTCCGGCAGGGCGACGGCGTTGCTGCAGAAGCCGAGCCGCTCCCCCGCCACCGAGTCCGCGAGGACCCGGACGGTGCCTTTCCCGGTGTCCACGCGCAGCAGGCCGCGTTCCGCGTCGCACACCAACAGGCCGCCGTCCGGCAGGAGTTCGAGCCCGAGGGGCCGGCCGCCGGTCTCGGCCAGCACCTCCGTGCGGGCCGTGAGCGGGTCGCCGAGGTGGTGGACGCGCAGGATGCGTCCGTCCGCCACTCCGGTCAGCACCCGCCCGTGCGGGTCGGCGACGACGTCCTCGGGGCCGCGGGCGCCCAGGGAGACGTAGTGGAGCGGCACGAGTGCCGTCGGTCGGTCCATGTGCGTCCCTTCTCCGTCGGGGCGCCCTCGCCCCCCTGCCCACGGTCCCCCGCGGCCGTGGTCCGTCACCACCCCTTCTCGAACATCCGGGCCACCTCGGCGATACGGATCTCGTCGCGCCGGTAGTAGGTGCGGCAGCGGATCCGGCGGGTGCGCAGCAGGCCGAGGCGGGTGAGGAGGTCCAGGTGGGCGACGGCGGTCCGGCGGGGTACGCCCAGCTTGTCGGCGACGGCCCGCGCGGTGACGCCCGTCCCGGCGGGATCGCCGCGGCGCGCGGCCGGGAAGTGGGCCGGCGGGTCCTTGAGCCACTCCAGGATGGTCTGCCGCATCCGGCCCGAGGGAGTCCCCGTCATCCGTCCGCCCTCCCGTCCCGGCCTCCTGATACGCAGTGTTCCCACTGTCGCGCGGGCGACGCCGTCCCGTCCGGGACTCGACGGCCGTTGTCCGGTACCGGACGGCCGTGCGTCCCAGGAGGTGTCCAGCGGGCCCGGGATCACGGCGGGGGACGGGCCGCCTGGTGCGGCCGGGCCCCGTGCGGACGGTTCAGCGGTGGCCGAACCACGTCAGGGAGGAGAGCGCCTTGTCGTCGTAGCCGAACAGGGCCTGGTTCTCCCGGCCGTTGCCGGAGGCGGCGTCCGCCGGGTCCCAGCCGTTGCCGTCGACGGCGGTCCAGGTGGCCTCCCAGTAGAAGACGCCGAGCCCGCGGCCGTTCGGGACGGCCTCCACGATGCTCGCCGACCGGGACGGCGCCCGGGACATGGTCCGGCACCTGCTGTCGCTGGGCCGGCGCCGGATCGGCGTGGTGACCGGACCGCTGGACACTCCCGGTGGGGTGGAGCGGCTCGCCGGGTACCGGGAGGTGCTCGCCGAGGCGGTCATGGCGGCCGACGAGCGGCTCGTCGTCTCCGGTGACTACAGCCGGGCCAGCGGGGAGGCGGGCGCGGAGCGGCTGCTGGCGCAGGCGCCGGACATGGACGCCGTGTTCGTCGCCTCGGACCTGATGGCGCGTGCCGGCGGTCCTGCACCGGGCCGGCAGGCGGGTGCCGGACGACGTCGCCGTGGGCGGCTTCGACGACTCGCCGGCGGCGACCGCCGCCACCCCGGCACTCACCACGATCCGGCAGCCGTGGGACCGGATCAGCAACGAGATGGTGCGGGTGCTGCTCGCCCAGATGGGCGGGGAGGACCCGGCGGCGGTGATCCTGCCGACGGAGCTGGTCAGGCGCGACTCGACGTGACGTCGGGTGCCTTGGTCCGCCGGACGTCACGGCACTCGACCTGCGACGCGCCGCCGTACGGCGTGACGGTGGTCCGGGTGCCCGTGACGGTGCCGTCCAGGCAGAGCCGGCCGTCCATGATCCGCAGGTCGAGCGTGAACGTCGTGCTCCGGCCCGTCCTGTCCGGGCCGTCGATGCGCTCGTCCAGGTAACCGAGGCCGCGCAGCGCGTCCCTGACCTGGTCGGGTGTGGGATCGGGCGTCTTCTCCAGGGCGTCGCCGATCCGCCGGGCGTGGACGCGGGCCTCGCACTTCTCGACGCCGGTCAGCGCCACTTCTGCGCGGGGGTCGGCCGGCGTCCCGGACGTCTCGGGAGCCGGCCTGCTCGGGAGCGTGGGCAGCCGCGTGGGCGCGGTGCGCGGCTTCCCGGGCTCGGACGGCTCGGGCGGGACGGTGGCCGGTGCCTGGGGCACGCACGGCTCGGCGAGCGAGGTGAGCAGCTCCATGAACTGGACGAACTCCGGTCCCTCGGAGTGCGTGCGGGCGGTCACGGACCGGCTGCCGGCACCTTCGCTCCCGGTCTGCCCGCCGCCCGCCCGCTCGCTGCCGCAGGCGGACAGGACCAGCGCGCACAGGGCGAGGGGCACGGCCCGGTTCCGGACCCGGGCGAGCCGAACCGCCCGGCCGCCAGGAGAAGTTCCGCTGAGGAGTGGCTTCATGGATGCAGTCTCGGGTGCGTGCGGCGGCCGGGCATGAGTACGGCTACTCAGTTTCCCTCCGCGCGCCGGCGCGGTGGGTCGCCGGGTGTCACCAGCCCCGTCTCGTAGGCGAGGACCACCGCTTGGGCGCGGTCGCGCAGGCCGAGCTTGGCGAAGATGCGGGCCACGTGGGACTTGACCGTGGCCTCGCTCAGGACCAGGTCGGCGGCCAGTTCGCCGTTGGACAGGCCGCGGCCCATCAGCGTCAGCACCTCCCGCTCGCGGGGGGTGAGGGCGGCCAGGCCGTCGGGTAGGGATGGGCGGGTCCGCTCGGCCTCGGCCGCGTACCGCTCCACCAGGCGCCGGGTGATCTGCGGGGCCAGCAGGGCGTCGCCGGTGCCGACCAGCCGTACGGCCGCCGCCAGGTGCTCCGGGGTGACGTCCTTGAGCAGGAAGCCGCTGGCCCCGAGCGACAGGGCCGTGTACACGTACCGGTCCAGGTCGAAGGTGGTCAGCATGAGCACCCGGCAGCCGGGGGCGTCGGCCAGGATGCGCCGGGTGGCCTCCAGGCCGTCCATGACCGGCATGCGGATGTCCATGAGGACGACGTCCGGCTTCAGTTCGCGGACCGCGGCGACCGCCTCGGCGCCGTCGGCGGCCTCGCCGGCCACCTCGATGCCCCGGGCGGTGAGGATCAGCCGGAAGCCGGTCCGGATCAGCGTCTGGTCGTCGGCGATCAGGACGCGGGGCGCCCGCTCGGGCGCGTTCGCGGTCACGGCCGGTCCAGGGGGATGCGGGCGCGGACGCGGAAGCCGCCGCCGAGTCTGCGCCGGGCGTCGAGGTCGCCGCCGTAGACGGCGACCCGTTCGCGCAGGCCGAGCAGGCCGCGTCCGGTGCCCTGGCCGTGCGGTCCGGGGCCGGTCGGCGCGGTTCCGGTTCCGGTTCCGTTGCCGGTGAGCACGCTGGGGCCGGTGTTGAGGATCTCGACGCGCAGGGCGTGGTCGGCGTAGCGCACGGTCACCTGCGCCCTGCCGCCGTCGCCGTGCCGGAGCGCGTTGGTCAGGGCCTCCTGGACGATGCGGTAGGCGGTCACGTCGACGCCCTGCGGCAGCGTCCGCAGCTCGCCCGAGACGCGGACCTCGACGGGCAGCCCGGCGAACGATATCCGGTCCACCAGCGGGCCGAGGCGGTCGAGGCCGGGCTGCGGGGCGAGCGGCGTACGCGCTGGTGCCGCGCCCGGTTCCGCCTCCGGCCCCGGGTCGCCGTCCGTGCCGTCCTGCGCGGGGGCGAGCAGGCCCAGCAGGTGCCTGAGGTCGGTCATCGCGCCCCGGCCCGCGTCCTCGACGGCCCGCAGCGCGGTCGCCGCCTCGTCCGGCATCGTGCCGAGCACCTCGCGGGCGGCGCTGGCCTGGACGACCATCAGGCTGACGTTGTGGCTCACGATGTCGTGCAACTCCCGGGCGATCCGGTCGCGTTCGGCCGCGATCGCGGCCTCGGCCGCGCTCTCCCGCTCGCGCTCCAGCAGCCAGCCCCGCTCCCCCACCGCCGCCTGCCAGCGGCGCCGGGTGCGCACCAGCGCCACGGTCAGTCCCAGGACGGCCGCGCACGCCACCGCGAGCAGCGCCGTCAGCATGTCGTACTCCCCCATGGCCCCACTCTCGCAGACGGCACCGACAGCCGCATCGACCTGGGGATCCACCGCACTGCATCTCCGGGATGAGTCCTGCGGCCGAGTGCCGTCCGGGGACGGATGCCGGGGACGCCGGCCCCCGTCTAGCGTCCTGCCCATGGTCACTGAGGTGAGAACGGAAGACGTCGTCGTACGGCTCGACGGGGTGCGCAAGGAGTACGGCGAGACGGTGGCGCTCGACGGGGTCTCGCTGGACATCCGGGCCGGGGAGGCGGTCGCCGTGATGGGCCCCTCCGGGTGCGGCAAGTCCACGCTGCTCAACATGATCGCGGGCCTCGACCGGCCGTCGGCCGGCCGTGTCCTGGTCCACGGGGAGGACGTCGGGGAGTTGGGCGAGAAGGGTCTGGCGCTGTACCGGCGGCGCCGGATCGGCATGATCTTCCAGTTCTTCAACCTCATCGACGACCTGTCGGCCCTGGACAACGTGGCGCTGGCGGGCCAGCTGACGGGCACGCCGGCCCGGCAGGCCAGGCGGCGGGCGCTGGAGCTGTTCGAGGAGCTGGGCATCGCCGGCCGACGCAACGCCCACCCGGCGGTGCTGAGCGGCGGCGAGCGGCAACGGGTCGCGGTGGCACGGGCGTTGATGAACCGGCCCGCCCTGCTGCTGGCGGACGAACCGACCGGCGCGCTGGACAGCCGGGCCGGGGAGCAGGTGATGGACCTGCTGATCGATCTGAACCAGATCGGCCAGACCCTGGTCATCGTGACGCACGACGAGCATCTGGCGCAGCGCTGCGCGAGCCGTCTGGTGCTGGTGGCCGACGGCCGGGTGACCGGCGAGCACACCCTGGAGCCGTCGGTATGAGGGCGGTGTGGCTGGCCGCGCGGGCGGCCGTCCGCAGGCGGCTGCTCCAGACGCTGGTGATCTGGCTGGTCACGCTGGTGTCGACCGGGTCGCTGGTGGTGGCCCTGGGCCTGGTGGACGCCGCCTCGGCACCGTTCGACCACGCCTTCGAGAGGCTGCACGGGCCGCATGTCGTGGCCGCGTTCGACAGCGGCAGGGTGTCGGACGCCCGGCTGGCGCGCGCGGCACGGCGGCCGGGGGTGGAGGCGGTGGCGGGGCCGTTCCCGCAGGCAACGGTCGGCGTCCCGCGCGGTGCGGCGGACTTCGGTCTCGGCGGCCAGATCACGGTGGTGGGCCGCTCCGGTCCCGGCGGCCCGGTGGACCGGGTGGACCTGTGGGCGGGCCGGTGGCCCACCCGGCCGGGCGAGATGGTCCTCAACCGGCAGCGGGACTGGACCGCCGACGACCTCGGCAGGACGTTCCGGGTGCCGTCGGGCCCGAAGCTCACCATCGTCGGGTTCGCGTTCGACCTGAGCCACACGGCGGACGTCTGGGTCGCCCCGGCGCAGATGCGGGCGCTGCATCCGACCGGCCGGCAGATGCTGTTCCGGTTCCGCGACGCGTCGACGGAGGACGGGTTGCGCACGGAGCTGTCCGAGGTGACGCGGGGACTGCCCCGGGGGGCGCTCGCCGGGTCCCAGACGTACCTGGCGCTCAAGCACCGGATCGGCAGCAACGCGCGCGCGTACGCGCCGTACCTGATGGCGTTCGGCGTGCTCGGCGTCCTGGTGGCGGTGCTCATCGTCGCCAACGTGGTCGGCGGGGCCGTGGTGTCCGGGTTCCGGCACATCGGCATCCTGAAGGCGGTGGGCTTCACCCCGGGGCAGGTACTGGGCGTCTACTTGACGATGATCTCCGTGCCGGCCGTGCTGGGCTGCGCGCTGGGCACCTGGGCCGGCAACCTGCTGGCGGAGCCGTTCCTGCGGTTCGTCTTCAGCGGGCCGGCGTCGGGGGTGCTGCACGGCAGCCTGGGGATCGCGCCCTGGGTGAACCTGCTCGCCCTGCTCGGCATGCCCCTGGTGTGCGTGCTCGCCGCGCTCGGCCCCTCGGTGCGGGCGCGACGGCTGCCGGCGGCGCGGGCCATCAGCGCGGGCAGTGCCCCGCGAGCCGGACGGGCGCTCGGCGTCCAGCGGCGCCTGGCGGGCGCCCGGCTGCCCCGGTCGGTGAGCCTCGGCATGGGGCTGCCGTTCGCGCGGCCCGCGCGCAGCGCGCTCACGCTGGCCGCGGTGGTCCTGGGCGTGACGACGGTGACGTTCGCGGCCGGCCTGGCGGCGACGCTGAACAGCTACGGCACCGGCGATCGCGCCACCTACGACGTGACCGTCTACGTGGGTGCCTTCCGGCACGGCAAGGAGGTCCGGCCGGTGCACGGCGACCGTGAACTCCAGTCGCTGCTGGGGTCCTTGCCGGGAGCGAGCCATGTGACGGCGCGGTCGGACGACGAAGCGGTGCTGGTCGGCAGCACGCAGGTGGTCATGTTCGAGGGCCGGCGCGGCGGCCGGTCCCTGGACAGCGTGCTCCTGAAGGGCCGCTGGATGCACCGGACCGGGGAGGTCGTGGCCGGGTCGCCGTTCCTGCGCCGCAACGGAGTGCGTCTGGGGGACCGGATGCGGCTGCGCAAGGACGGCCGCGAGGAGCAGGTGACCGTCGTCGGCGAGACGATGGACACCGACGACCGGCTGGTGGTCGGCGACTGGCCGACGGTCACCGCGCTGATGCCGGGCGTGCGGCCCATCGCCTATCACGTCAAGCTGCGCGCGGGCACGGACGAGAGGACGTACGCCCGCGCGGTGGAGGCCGCCGACCCGGGGCTGTCGGTCCAGCTGAGCGGTTCGAACAGCGTGACGGGAACCATCGTGGGCTCCGCGACGGCTCTCACCCTCATGCTCGCCCTGGTCGCCTCGCTGGGCGTCTTCAACACCGCCGTTCTCAACACCCACGACCGGCGTCGCGACCTCGGCATGCTGAAGTCGATCGGCATGACGCCGCGCCAGGTCACCGTGATGACGGTGACGTCGATGGCCGTGCTCGGCGCGCTGGGGTCGCTGCTAGGCGTCCCGCTGGGCATCGCCGCCCACCGGGTGGTGGTGCCGCGCATGGCGGCCGGGGTCGACATCACGCTGCCCCGCTCGATGACGGACGTCTGGCACGCGCCCGTCCTGCTCCCGGCGGCGCTCGCGGGGGTGGTGATCGCCGTCCTGGGCGCGCTGGTCCCCGCCCGCCGGGCCGCCCGCCTCACCGTCGCCGAGGTGCTGCACAACGAGTGACGGCGCCAAGTGGTCAGGATCGGAGAAGCCGTCGTGGGTGTCCCGGCCCTAGCGTGGGAGCACCGACGGGGACCCGTCGGGTTCCGCACCGCGAAGGAGTGAGCGACATGACCGCCGGCCTGCAGACGATCATCTACCCGGTGAAGGACCTGGCGCGTGCCAAGGCCCTGTTCGGCGCGCTGCTGGGCGTCGAGCCGTACGCGGACGAGCCGTACTACGTCGGTTTCAAGGCCGCCGGCCAGGACGTCGGCCTCGACCCGAACGGGCACGCCAAGGGCATGACGGGGCCGGTGCCGTACTGGCACGTGACGGATCTGCGGGAGCGGCTCGCGACGCTGCTCGCGGCGGGGGCCGAGCTGCTCCAGGACGCGCAGGACGTCGGCGGCGGCCGGCTGATCGCCTTCGTGAAGGACGCCGACGGCAACCTCGTGGGGCTGCTGCAGGACCCGTCGGCCTGAGGCCGGTGCGCCGTCCACCGGGCCACTGATTGCACACTCAATGACTGGCCGGATCGGTGCTACGGTGCGGTCATGGCAGTCACGACGGCCGACACCCGGCTCGAAGAGCGCTGGCGGGACATCCTCACGGTGCACGCGCACACGATGTGCGAGATCGACCGGGCCCTGCATCCGCACGGGCTCGGGGCCAGCGACTTCGAGGTGCTCGACATCCTGGCGGCCGAGTCGCCCGCGCCGGGCGAGCAGTGCCGGGTGCAGAACCTGGTCGGCCGGGTCCATCTCAGCCAGAGCGCGCTGTCCCGGCTGATCGGCCGGCTGGAGAAGGACGGTCTGGTGGAGCGCTCGGTGTGCGTGGAGGACCGCCGCGGGGTGTGGGTCGCCCTCACCCCCAAGGGCCGCACGCTGCACGCCGAGGTGCTGCCGGTCCAGCGCGCGGTCCTGCGCCGCATGCTGGCCGGGCAGGAGGACTAGGGCTTCGCCCCCCTAGAGCACCAGCTCGGCCCCGTCCGGCAGGATCTCGGCGCCGTGCTCGGTCACGCGTGCGCGTGCGGGCGAGCCGGGGTCGAGGAGCGGGTTGCCGTCGGCGAGGTGGGTGTAGATCCGGCGCGGGCCGGGATGCCGGGCCAGTGCCGCGAGGGAGCCGTCCGGGCCGCCGACCGGAAGATGGCCGGCCTGCCCGGCGCCGGAGCGCACCGCCGCGTCCGCCTCGCCGGCGGTGAGGAACGTGCCGTCCAGCAGGACGCAGTCGGCGTCGGCGCACAGTTCCTCCAGGACCGGGCTCCAGGCGCCGACGCAGGGCGCGTACACCAGCACGCCCCCGCTGGCCAGGTCCTCGACGCGGTACGCCGTCCACCCCGGCCCGGCGGGGAGGGTCGCGCCCACCGGATGGGCGGTCACCACGAGGCCGCCGGCCAGCACGAAGCCGCCGTCGGCCAGGCTGTCGGCCCACTCCCAGGCGGCGTGCCGGTCGAGGGCGGCGCGCACCGGCGGCGCGGCGTAGATCTTCAGGCCCGCCGCTGCGCGCAGCTCGGCCAGGCCGGTGGCATGGTCGGCCTCGGCGTCGGTGAGCAGCACGCCGCGCAGCGGGGTGTCCCGGGGGCCGGGCCACAGGGCCGGGGTGGCGGCGAGCTGTGCCCGCAGGTCGGGCGAGGCGTTCAGCAGCCACCAGTCGCGGCCGTTGCCGGTGACGGCCGCGCACTCCCGGGTCCGGGCGGGCAGTCGGCCGTCGCGGGCGGCGGTGCAGAGCGCGCAGGCGCAGTTCCAGCGCGGGAAGCCGCCCCCGGCGGCGGTGCCCAGCAGGACGACCCTCACGACCATCGGCTCCTTCGCACTCGCCCGGACCTGCCTCCGCTGGGATCTTCCCGCCGCGACGGCCGGTGACTACCGGCGGCGGGGGGCAGATCCGGCCGTCCTTCCGGCGGGAGGGTCCGGGCGGTACGCGGGCACGGGTGGTGCGTGTTCCGCTCGCCGGGCGGCCCGGTCAGCGGACCAGCAAGGTGCGCACGCCCTGTGAGGTGAGGGTCAGCGCGTGGGCGGAGCTGCCGTCGATGGCGAGGGAGAGGTCCTCCGCGGGCCACTGCTCGGCGAGCGCGGCGAGCGGGATCAGGCGGTAGCGCGAGACGAACGGCAGCAGCTCGGCCATCTCACCCTCCGTGGTGAACACCGGGACGACGTGGTCGCCCCCGGGCTGTTCCAGGACGGGCAGGGCCACCGTCGTGGCGTCGGCGCCCTCGCCGTCCACCGCGTCGTCCGGTACCGGGACGAGTACGTCACTGTGGGCGAGGGTGTCCAGGGCGGCCTGGTCCTCGGCGTTCTCGGCCAGCGCGTCCAGTGCCTGCTGGGCGGGCGTCGGCTGGGCCTCGTGTGCGGGTGTCTCCATGGCTGATCCCCAGGTTGCGGTGGTCGTACGGGCCGCCCGGGCGGGCTGGTGCCCGGGCGGGCTCCCGCCACGCGTACCCGGTGGGGTGCCGGGCATGCGTGACGATCGGCGGGAGGTCCGGTGGGGAGGCGGTGCCGACGGCGGAGGCCGGCGCCGCGCCCGGCCGGGCCGGCTCAGCCGACGGTGAGGGCCAGTTCGACGTGGTCCGGGTCGAGGAGGCAGACCACGTGCTCGGCGAAGGAGCCGTCGGCGGCCCGGCTGGTGCGCGTGACCGCGAGGAACCACTCCCCCGGCGCGCGCCGCAGCAGCCCGGCCTCCCGGGCGTCGATCCTGCGGCCGGAGATCCGCTGCTCGCCGTGGTCGGGCCGCAGCCCGGCCCGCCGCAGCACCTCGGCGGGCGACTGCCGGCCGATGCCCCGGGCGGGCAGCTCACGGATCCCCGGCACGGGCGGCAGGAAGCAGCGCTCGTACGACAGCACGGTCCCGTCCGCGGCCAGTTCCCGGGTCCGCTCCACGCACACGAAGGTGTCCTTCGCCAGGCCGAGTCCGGCGGCCAGCGCGCTGTCGCGGGTCTCGCGGACGGCGAGGGTCCGCACGGTGCTGTCCGCGTCCCGCGGGGTGAGGGGCCGGGCCCAGCCGAGCCGGTCGTCCGGCGGGCGGCCGTCGAACCGGACGTAGGAGCCCTTGCCGGTGCGGGTGGTGATCAGGCCCTGCTCGGTCAGTTCGGCGAGGGCCGCGCGGACGGTCGTACGGCTGACGCCGAAGCGCTGGGCGAGGGCGTGTTCGCCGGGCAGCCGCTCGCCGGCGGGGCGGCTGCCGGTGCGGATCTCCCGGGCGAGGATGCTGCTGATCCGCTGGTGCTTGAGCGGGACGCCGGTCACGGCTCGGTCTCCGCGAGCAGGTCGGCCAGGGTGGTGACCCGGACCAGCGGCCGGTACAGCTCCATCACCTGCAGGGCCCTGACGTGGGAGTCGTCGTCCACGCCGGCGCAGGCGTCGGCCACGACCAGCACCTCGGCACCGGCGTCCGCGGCGGCCAGGGCGGTGGACAGCACACAGCAGTCGGTGCTGACGCCGGCCAGGACCAGACGGCCGTCCGGGCCGACCCGGTCGGCGAGTTCCGGGGTCCACTTGCCGAACGTGGTGGTGTCCACGACGTGGTCGGCGAGCGCGGCGAACTCGTCCGTCAGCGTCCAGAGGTCGGCGTCCGGCGGCCGGCGGGCGAAGGGCCACTGCGCGTAGTAGGCGCGCCAGGCGCCGGCCGGCTGCTCGGGGGCCAGGAAGCGGGTGAAGGTGACCCGGCCGGCGAAGGCCGGGAGCAGGGCGCGTACGCCCGCCGCCGCGTCGGCGTAGCGGGGGGCGGCCCAGGGGCTGTCCGGGTCGGCGAAGACGCGCTGCATGTCGATGACGGCGAGGTGTGCGCTGCTCATGTGCGGGGCGCCCCCTCCTGGACGGCGTGGCGGGCGGTGCTCACGGGTTCAGCACCCCCTCGTCGAGCGCCGGGCTCGGCGCCTGGGCCTCCTGGGCGCGCACCCGGCCCCGGCCCAGCAGCAGCGTGCCGAGGAAGGCGAGTGCCAGGGCGGCCAGGACGCCGAGGTTGGCGTAGGCCCAGGCGCCGGTCCTGCCGCCGAGGCCGAACGGCTCCAGCAGATAGCCCTGCCAGGTCAGCCAGCTCGCGGCGGTGTTGGTGACCAGGCCCCAGCCGACGGCGGTGGCGGCGAGGGTGAGGAACAGCGGGAGGAGGGGGACGTCGCCGTAGCGGCCGTGCGGGCGGAACAGGTCGCCCTCGTCGTAGTCGCGGCGGCGCAGGGCCAGGTCGGCGAGCATGACGCCGGCCCAGGCGGCGATGGGCACGCCGAGGGTGGTGAGGAAACCCATGAACTGGCCGAGGAAGTCGTCGGCGAAGAACACGATGTAGACGGCGCCGGCGATCATCAGTACCCCGTCGAACAGCGCGGCCAGGTAGCGGGGCACGCGCAGGCCGGCCGAGAGCAGGGCCAGTCCGGAGGAGTAGATGTCGAGGACGGCGCCGCCGACCAGGCCGAGGACGGCGACGACGGCGAACGGCACCAGGAACCAGGTGGGCAGCAGGGTGGTCAGCGCGCCGATCGGGTCGGCGGCGATCGCCTTGCCGAGCGTGTCGGAGGAGCCGGCCAGCAGCAGGCCGAAGAGCAGCAGGACCAGCGGGGCCAGGGAGGCGCCGAAGGCGGTCCAGCCGATCACCCCGCGGCTGGAGGAGCCGCGTGGCAGGTAGCGGGAGTAGTCGGCGGCGGCGTTGACCCAGCCGAGGCCGAAGCCGGTCATCATGAACACCAGCGCGCCGACGAACTGCTGTGCGGAGCCGGCCGGGAGGGCGCCGACCGCGCTCCAGTGGACGTGGTCGGCGACGAGGGCGATGTAGACGATCGTGAGGACGCCCGTGATCAGGGTGATCCAGGTCTGCAGCCGCATGATCAGGTCGAAGCCCATGACCCCGCCGACGACGGTCAGCGCGGCCACCACCATGAGGGCGACCGCCTTGGTCTCGGTGCCGCCGCCCCAGCCCAGGCTGGTGAAGACGGTCGCGGTGGCCATCGTGGCGAGCGCGGTCAGGACGGTCTCCCAGCCGACGGTGAGCATCCAGGAGACGACGGACGGCAGCCGGTTGCCGCGTACCCCGTAGGCGGCCCGGCTGAGCACCATGGTGGGTGCCGAGCCGCGCTTCCCGGCGACCGCCGTGAAGCCGCACAGCAGGAACGAGACGGCGATGCCGAGCACGCCGGCGGTGAGGGCCTGCCAGAAGGAGATGCCGAAGCCCAGGACGAAGGCGCCGTAGCTGATGCCGAGGACGGAGACGTTGGCCCCGAACCACGGCCAGAACAGGGAGCGGGGGGTGCCCCGGCGCTCCGCGTCCGCGATCACGTCGAGCCCGTGCGCCTCCACCTGGAGGGGGCGGCCGGCCGCCCCCCCCCCCCCGGACGTCCCCGGGGGCGGGCGGCAGGCGGGATGCTGCAGCCTCGAGGCAGGCACGCTCCAGCCCGTACCGCGCCGGTCCGGCACGGTCTGCGGATCCGGTCCCGGCTGCGTTGCCCTACCCTGGAAGCATGGTTGCGGACAGCCGCTTCCACTTGGATCAGGAGGGCCACTCGATCACGGTCCAGTTGTCAGGTGCCTCCGGTTCGGTCGAGGTGCTCGTGGACGGAAAAGTGGTCGCCAGGGGCCGTGCCTCCCGGGCCGGCAGAACCACCCTTCACGCCGAACTGCCCGGAGACCCGGCACGCCCCCTGAGCGTCACCCTGGGGGACATGGGTGACGCCTTTCTGTGCCAGATGGACCTCGGCGGCGCGTGCTATCTCATGCCGCGGGTACCGCTCTGCCCGAATCGGCCGGCCGGGGGGCGTGCACCGCTGCATCCCGGCCGGCGGATGCGCCTGTGGCTGCGGCGTGCGATACGTCGCGCCCCGGCCGCCGGCCGGGTACGCCGACCTCGCTGATCCTCTCCGCATGGGGCATGTCGTCGAAGCGGAGGCTCGGCGAAGACCCCGGAAGAGGTTGACACCGGGATGGGTCCGGCGTCACGGATGCTGCGGGCGCCATTCGAAGAGCAGGATGGTCGTGTCGTCCCGGAGCTGGTTGCGCTGGTAGTCGAGGACGGCGTGGATGAGCAGCCGCAGTACCTCGGCCGGTCGCTGGCCGGCGGCGTTGGAGCGGATGATGAAGTCGGTGAACCGGTCGAGTCCGAACTCCGCACCGTTTTCGTCGCGCGCCTCCACGACGCCGTCGGTGTACAGCAGGACACAGTCACCCGGTTCCAGCTTCGTCTCGTTGACCTGCCGGGCTGCCGGGAGGAGCGGGCCGGCCAGGCCGATCGGCGGTTGCGGGTGGCTGTCCAGCGCTCCGGCGAGCACCCGCTCGTCACGGATCAGCAGCGGTGCGGGGTGACCGCAGTTGATCCAGCGCAGTACCCCGGTCTCCGTGTCGAGCCGGCACAGGACACCGGTGCAGAAGTGGTCGGGCAGCCACTCGGCGAGCGC
The DNA here is from genome assembly GCF_040645015.1 of Streptomyces sp. NPDC046881. Taxonomy (NCBI): domain Bacteria; kingdom Bacillati; phylum Actinomycetota; class Actinomycetes; order Kitasatosporales; family Streptomycetaceae; genus Streptomyces; species Streptomyces sp. NPDC046881. The sequence continues at coordinate 22,337 of NZ_JBEYXJ010000036.1, forward strand.
CTGGTCGACGGCGCCGACGACATCGGTCAGGTCACCGCCGCCGCGGCGGGTGTTGCGCGCCGCGGCCATGGCGACCGACGTGGTCAGGCCGGCGGTCAGATCGTGACCCATGCCGTCGAGGATCATCGTGTGCAGCACATGCTTGACCACCGAGTGGTCGAAGGCGTCGCCGGCGATGTCGTACGCCGGTTCCAGGGCCGCGGTCGAGACGCACCTGCTGCTGCCGATGGTGCGCGGTGGCAGGAATGCCCGCAGCATCTCGGTGGGCAGCCGCATCGGTGCGGTGCGTGTGCGGGCGGCGAGCCAGTCGCTGTAGGCGCGCTTGGAGGTGATCAGCATGGCGAACAGATGGGCCAGCATCCGGCTGCGGCGCATCAGCGGCCCGTCCAGCGAGGCGGTACGTACCCCCAGCACGCCCAGCCGCTCCGCGCCGTCGACGAGAGGCATCCAGACGATCAAGCCGTCATCGGCATCGACCACCCTCGGGGCGACCGTGCGGTACGCCCAGCCCGCCGACGAGTGGTCCACGGAGAGCGGTTCCATGGATTCGTCGAGTGGTATGAGCTGCCACTGTTGCAGGTCGGCGAGGTAGATCAGCGCGGAGCCCAGGCCGAGAGCCGAGGCGCACCGGTCGGCCAGTGCGGGCAGTTCCACCGGCAGGGCTGTCTGCGCCCGCGATATCAACTGTTCGAGCCGATGCTCGTCGACGGCGGGGTCGGGATCGGGAGCGCGGTCGGCGTGAGCGTGTGGCGAGTCCGGCACGGGGATCACCCCTTCCTCGCCCAGTCTCACATTGATCCCGCTGTCCCTCACGTGCGCGCTGGGACAGCGGGAGCGGGGCCGCACGCGCAGCCCGCCTCGCCAACGGCAGGTGCCGCACGGGCTGACCGACGCCGTACCGTCCGTCGTGCTGCCCGTCAGGCCCCGTCCCGACCGATCAGCGTCTCCATAGGAACGCAGCGCCGGTCACCGCGCTGGAAACGAGGGCCAGGAACCGCACCGGGATTCGATCGGAGGTGGCGTGGAAGCCGCCGATGCGGAGCTCGAAGTAGGGCCTGGAACGTGGTGTCTGTGGCATCTGTGTACCTCCCCGCCTGAGGGGCTGGTGATGCAGAAGCCCTGCATGATCCCATTTTGCGCTTTCAGGAGCCCTTTGCACGCACGACACAGCCCAGCGGGGGAGGAGAGTGTCGGGAAGGCGTGGAGACCGGAACAGGCCCCAGTCGCAGAGCCGGCCCGGGCCAACTCGCCCTCATCGGTGCCGGACGGGACCAGGGCCCGTTGCGAGAACAGATCGTCTGTCAGTCCCGTCTGGGATGCTCCGCGCATGGAGATGACGGTGCAGCTGACGATCGACTGTTCCGATCCGCAGGCTATGGTGACGTTCTGGGCCGAGGCTCTGGGCTACGTACCTGAGCCTCCGCCGAGCGGGCACGCCACGTGGCGTGCTTACTGGGCGGCGATGGGTGTGCCCGAGGCCGAGTTGCCGGCCGGTGCCGGAGATGTTCCCGAGTCGATCGTCGATCCCGCGGGACGTGGACCGAGGGTGTGGTTCCAGCAGGTTCCGGAGCCGAAGGTCGCCAAGAACCGGTGGCACTTCGACCTGAAGGTCGGTGGGGGACGTGACGTCCCACTGGACGTCCGCACACAGCGGGTCGAGGTGACGGTGGCACGGCTGGTCGGAGCCGGTGCCACCGTGTTGCGGATCAGGGATGAGCCGGACGTGGGGCTGTACGCCGCCGCCCTGCAGGACCCCGAGGGCAATGAATTCGACGTCGTCTGAGGGCCGTTGCGGCAGTGCTGGTCACGCTGGAGAGGTGTTGCCGACGTCGCCTGCGCCGCAGTGCTCGACCGGGCTCCGGTCCGTCCGCAGCAGCAACTCCTCCGGTGCAGCTTGCACGTTGCAGTAGTTCTGGGTGCACGTCAGAGCGCCGCAGACCCGCCGGGGGACGGTTGCCGTCCCTCGCCGCTCACGGACCCGGGAGGGACAGTTCCGCCCAGATGATCTTGCCGTCTTGGGTGTAACGGGTTCCCCAGCGCAGAGCGAGCTGGGCGACCAGGAACAGGCCGCGGCCTCCCTCCTCGCCGGCCTTGGCCCGTCGTAGGTGCGGGGCGGTGCTGCTGTGGTCGGACACTGCGCAGACGAGTCGGTTCTCGGTCCGGATGAGGCGCAGCTCGACGGGGGCGCAGGCATGGCGGATGGCATTGGTGGCCAGCTCGCTGACGATCAGTTCCGCCGGGAAGGCCAGTTCGTCCAGGTGCCACTGGGCAAGGCGCTCCTCGGTCAGCATGCGGGCCTTGCGCACGGACGCCGCCTCGAAGTCCAGGTCCCACGTGGCGACGTTCTCGGGGGGCAGCGGCCGGGGCCGGGCGACGAGGAAGGCGACGTCGTCGCGGGGGCGGTCGGGCAGCAGGACGCGCTCCACGGTGCCGCAGATGTCCTCCAGGGGGCGGTCGGGGTGGGCGAGGGCGAAGCTGAGCCGTTCGAGCCCGGTGTCCGTGTCACCGTCGGAAGCCGTCAGCAGGCCATCGGTGTAGAGGGCCAGAACGGAGCCTTCCGGAATCTCCACCTCCGCCGACTCGAACGGCAGCCAGCCCATGCCCAGGGGCGGTCCGGCCGGTATGCCGAGGAACTCCACCGGCTGGCGCAGGTGGGCGAGAGCCGGTGGCGGCTGGCCTGCGCGGGCGAAGGTGGCGCACCGGGTGACGGGGTCGTAGACACCGTACAAGCAGGTGGCGCCGACCACGCCCTCGACTCCCGACGGATGTGCTTCCTCCGCCTCCGCGGCCAGGCGACTGACCAGGTCGTCGAGGTGGGAGAGCAGTTCCTCCGGCGCCGGATCGAGGTCGGCCAGGGTGTGCACCGCGGTACGCAGGCGCCCCATGGTGGCGGCGGCGCGGATGCCGTGGCCGATGACGTCGCCGACGACGAGTCCCACGCGGCCGCAGGCGAGGGGCAGCACATCGAACCAGTCGCCGCCCACGCCTGCCTCGGTGTCCGCGGGCAGGTAGCGGTAGGCCGCTTCCACCGCCGCATGAGTGGGCAGTTTCGAGGGCAGCAGGCTTCGCTGCAGGGTGAGTGCGGACCTGTGCTCACGGTGGAACCGGCGCGCGTTGTCGATACAGACGGCGGCGCGTCCCGCCAGCTCTTCCACGAGCAGCAGGTCGTCGGAGGCGAAGGCGCGAGGATCACGCCAGCGCATGAGGGTGGCCACGCCCATGGTGACTCCTCGGGCGCGGAGCGGAACCACCATGTGGGAGTGGATGCCCAGCGTGTGCATGCGCGCACTGCGTACGGGGTCGTCGCGCAGCCAGGGTCCGGCCGGGTCCAGGACCGCGTTCAGCACCGGCTTCCCGGTCGACAGGCACTGCCACTGCGGTGAGCCCTCGGGGTAGTCGGCCCGGTGTCCCGGTACGACGACGGCTTCGGGCAGGTCCTCCCGGACCGAACGGTGGACGACCCGGCGCAGGTCACCGGACCTGGCGTCGGGTTCCCTGCCGGCCAGTACGGCGCCCATCAGGTCCACGGCGGTGAAGTCCGCGACCCGTGGCACCAGGACCTCCGCCAGTTCCTGCACCGTGCGTTCGAGGTCCAGCGTGCTGCCGATCACGGAACTGGCCTCGTTCAGCAGGACCAGGCGCCGCTGGGCGTGGTGAAGGTCGGTGACGTCCACGGATTCCTCGCAGACGCCCAGCGGCCGTCCCTCCTCGTCCTCCAGCCGGTAGTAGGAGAGCGACCAGACGTGTTCTCGGTCGGGGTCCGCCGGGGGACGGCCCCGGTAGTGCAGATCCACGACGGTCTGCCCCGTGTCGAGCACGGTGCGCATGACCTGGGTGACGGAGGGCGGGTGCTGTGCGGAGAGCACCTGGCTTCCCGGGTACAGCTCGTCCTCGCTGCGTCCCAGATACTGCGCGAAGGGCCCGGGCAGCTCCTGCCGGGCCGCGTGGTTCGCCCATGCGACACGCAGATCGGTGCCGTAGATCGTCAGGGCGACCGGGGACTGCGTGGCCATGCCGTGCAGCATCGCCTGCTGCAGCTGCCACTCCGCGAGCAGCTCGGCGTCCGTCAGCAGCAGCAGAGTGGCCGGGCCCGCGACCGTGTCGGGAAGGCTGCGGCACTCGGCGGCCACCCGCACGAGACGCCCGGAGCGGTGGCGCAGAGTGACCTCACGGACGCGATGGGAGGAGCAGTGAGGGTTGAGCCATGCTTCGCCGTCCTCCGCGGTGGACCCCGCCGACACGGCGTCGACCGGACGGCCGAGCATCTCCTGCGCCCGGTAGCCGAGCAGTCGATCGGCCTCCGGACTCCAGCCGGTCACCACTCCCTTGTGATCCAGTATGACGGTGGCGGCCCGGATGACCCTCAACGGGTCACTGAGGCCGTCGGCCCCGGGCCCGTTCGATGGTGTCTTCATCTCACGTCCGTTCTAGCGAGACCCGGTGCCTGGCACACGCCCTCCCCTCCTCAAGCATCGACCCGCAGCGGGTGCGGCACAAACGCCCCGCACAGAGCGGTCGAGGGACCGTGCCGGTGCACGGGCGGGTGGTTCAGGGGAGTGTGCCGCTCGGCGACGCCGGTGTACCGGCCGGTGGCGCGCTGCGGGCCCGTCATCCGTTCGGCGGTCCTCCGACGGCGCGCGCGAGTGGCCAGGGATGCGCGAGCGCCGCCGCGCGTCGATGCTCGAAGCCAAGGGTTCGGGACGGACGGCGAGGACGATGATCGTAACGGTGGTGTCGATGCCGGAGGCGACCGTCGTCCGTACGGACGTCGCGGGGGCCCGGGAGCGGATGGCCGTGGACCGGTTCCTGCTCGTCGACATCGAGCTGCCCCGGGACGCGCCGGCGCAGGACACACCGCTGGCCGAGCAGCTGGGCCTCGACGCGGAGGAGCTGTACTGGTTCGGCAGGGAGGGTGAGCCCGCGCGCGCCGACTTCGAGGGAGACTGGGCCGGTTTCGTGGTGCCGGTGGTGCACGGCGAGGAGATCACCGACGTCCACGCGGTGGTGACGGAACGGACCCTGGTCACCGCGCACCGCGGCCAGGCCGGGCTGGCGCGGAAGGTCGCCGCGGCGCTGCGGCACGACCGGCCGTCCGACGCCGTGACCTTGTTCTTCCTCCTGCTCCAGGAGGCCTTGGGCACCTTCCGCCAGGCCGCCGTGCACAGCCTGCTGCGGACCGAGGAACTCGAGGACGACATGTTCGACGGCCGCCACCCGCGGCAGATCTACCTGCTGGCGCAGCTGCGCAGGCGCTCCGCACAGCTGCACCACGCCCTGCTGCCCTACCTCCAGGTCACCGACGCCGTCCTCACCCGGCGGATGATGAACCCGTCCTTCCCCGAGGAGCGACGACGGTACGCCCGGGGGTTCCAGACCGCCGGACGGCTGGTGCTCGCCGACATCGAGTCCTTCCAGGACGCCACCCGCCGGGCCTTCGCCAGCTACTCCTCGCTCGTCGCGGGCGAGCAGAACGGCGTGATCAACCGGCTGGCGATCGTGTCGGTGATCTTCCTGCCGCTGTCGTTCCTCACCGGGTTCTTCGGTATGAACTTCACGTTCCTGACGGACAAGCTGGAGAGCAGGGACGAATTCTGGCTGCTGGCGATCGGGCTGCAGGCCGCCGTCCTGCTGGGCTCCCTGTACGTGCTGCACCGCACCCGCATCTGGCGCCGGCTGCTGGACGAACACTAGGGCCGGCGCGGAGCACCCCGCCCGTAGGACGGGGTGTGGCGTCAGCCGGTCGGGCCGCCCGCGACCCACTCGCTCCACGGCATGTTCCAGTCGCTCAGGCCGTTGTCCGGGGCCACCTTGGTCTTGTCGTCGGAGTTCTTGACGATCACGACGTCGCCGATCATCGAGTGGTCGAAGAACCACGCGGCGGGCTTCCTGCCGTCGCCACCGCCCCTGACGTCCTTCAGGCCCACGCAGCCGTGGCTGGTGTTGGCCTTGCCGAAGACCGAGTCGGCACCCCAGTAGTTGCCGTGGATGAACGTGCCCGAGTCGGTCAGGCGCATGGCGTGCGGTACGGCCTTGATGTCGTACGAGGGCTTGCCGTCCTTCTCGGTGAGGCCGACGCTCGCACCGTTCATGTGGATCTGCCGGAACTTCTCGGAGATCACCATCTGGCCGTTGTACGTCGGGTGCTCGCGGCTGCCCGACGAGATCGGGATGGTCTTGATCGTCTTGCCGTCCCGGACGACGGTCATCCGCTTGGTCTTCGCGTCGACGGTGCTGATCTGGCTCCGGCCGATCTTGAAGGTGACCGTCTTCCGGATGCCCTGCCGGTCGAGCGTGACGGTGACGGTGGAGCCGGGCTTCCAGTACGTCTCGGGACGGAAGTCCAGGCGGCGGTCGTTGAACCAGTGCCCGACGACCTGCTGGCCGCTGCTGGAGCTGACCCGGATCTCGGACTCGACGGCGGCCTTGGAGGTGATCGCCTTGTCGAAGGTGACCGACACGGGCATGCCCACGCCGACGGTCGAGCCGTTCGCGGGGGAGACGTGCCCGATGAAGTCGTTGGCCGGGGAGACCGTGGTGATCGTGGCGTTCCCGGACGCGGAGCGGCCCTCGGCGTCGTCGGCCTCCGCGGCGATCTGGTACTTGGTGGCACGCTTCAGCGGACCGTCCGGCTTCCAGGAGGTGCGGTCCGCGGACAGGGTGCCCGGGACCTCGGCACCGGTCGCGACGGCGGTCATGGTCACCTTGGTGAGCTTGCCGTCGTCGACGGTGACACCGACCGGGTCGTCGATCCCGACGGCGTAGGCACCCTGCCCGGGCGTGATCGTTATGCGGGCGTCGGAGGCGTCCTGCGACGGGGCGTCGGAGGCGTCCTGCGACGGGGTGTCGGAGGCCTCCTGCGACGCCGAGGTGTTCCCGGCCCCGTTGCCGTCGCCGGCGGCGATGCTCGTGCCGCCGAGGGCCGTGACCGAGAGGACGCCGCCGAGTACGCCGGCCGCAGCCACCAGTCCGGTGCGTCGTTTACTCAGCGTGGTCAAGTGCTTTCTCCCATGTCATCGCTGGTCATGTGCATTCCTGCGCGGATCGCCGAAGGAGTGCGATCAGCCATAAAACCACTTATCGACATATCTCTGTCCAGAAATGGGCAGATTGTGGGGGAGCCCACGCAGGGTCGAGCGTGCATGGTTCGTGGCTTGCCGGTTGGTTAAGGTGGCGGGCACAGACTGGTGCCGATCGGACACGACGGGGGGCTCCTTGGTGGCGAGGAGCGGGCGGGGGCTCGGGACGGTCGCGACGCTCGCCGCGCTGGTGGTCGTCGTGCTCGGGGTCCGGTACGCCGGCGACGGCACGCCCGGCAGGGCGGACGCGCGGATCTCGGCAGTGGTGGACGGCGTGGGGCCGCCGTGGCGGCACGTCGCTCTGGCCCTGGACTTCCTGGGCGAGCCCGCCGGATCGACGCTGCTGATCGTGGCCGTCGTGACGGGCTGCCTGCTGCTTCGGCGGCCGCGCGCGGCGGTGCTCGTCGTCGCCGGCGTCGGCGTGACCGTGGGGACGGCGACGCTGCTCAAGCACGTGGTGGGACGCACCATCCACGGCGCCGGGAACCTGTCCTATCCGAGCGGGCACACCGCCTTCCTCACCGCGCTCGCGCTCATGGCGGCGCTGCTCGCCACGCACCGGCTCGGCCTCGGCGGGGCGGCCGGCACGCTCCTCGTGCTCTGCGCGGCGCTGGTGGCCGGCGCCGCCATGGGCTGGGCGCAGGTCGCCCTGGGCGCGCACTACCCGACCGACGCCCTCGGCGGCTGGTGCACGGCGCTGGCGGTGATACCGGTGACCGCGTGGCTGGTCGACCGGACGGCCGACCGGCTGCTCGACCGGCCGGCCGACGCCGGTCGGCTGGAACGCCGCTGACCGCGCGGCCCGTCACGTCACACGGTCACCTCGGTCACGCGAGGCGGCGGAACACCGGCTTCACCGGTCGTCCGGCCAGCCACGGGGTGGGGTCGGCGGCGTCCAGAGCCTTTCGGTACACCGCACACGCCTCGGCCACCACGTCGACGGTGTGATCGATGTCGGCGTCGCTCAGCGCGCTGCTCACCACGAACGACGGGGCCAGCACCCCGCCCGCGAGGAGCCGGCGCAGGAACAGGGTGCGGTACTGCTGCGACGGCTGCCGGTTCTCGTCGAGGGTGGCGAAGACCAGGTTGCTGGCCCGGCCCCGGACGACGATGTGGTCGCCGACGCCCAGGGCGGCCGCGGCCCCGCGGACGCCGTCGGCCAGCCGTTCGCCGAGGGCGTGCAGCCGCGCGGTGACGCCCTCCTCGACGTAGGTGGCGAACACGGCCATCGCGGCCGCCAGGGAGTGCGTCTCCGCCCCGTGCGTGGTGGACAGCAGGAAGACCCGGTCGCCGGAGTGACGCAGCCCGCCCAGCTCCATCAGCTCGCGGCGCCCGGCCAGCGCGGAGACGGCGAACCCGTTGCCCAGCGCCTTGCCGAACGTGGAGAGGTCGGGAACGACGCCGTACAGGCCCTGGGCGCCCGCCTCGGACCAGCGGAAGCCGGTGATCATCTCGTCGAAGACCAGGACGCAGCCGTGCCGGTCGGCCAGCTCGCGCAGGCCGGTGAGGTACCCGGGCGGCGGCTCGGTGTGGGTGGCGGGTTCCAGGATCAGGCAGGCGACCTCGTCCTGGTACCGGGTGAGCAGCTCCTCCGTGGCGGCCAGGTCGCCGTAGGGGAAGGTCACGGTCAGCTCGCTGGTCGACTCCGGGATGCCGGCGGACATCGGCGTGGTGCCGATGAACCAGTCGTCGACGGAGAAGAACGGATGGTCGGCGCAGAGGGCCACCCGCGGGCGCCCGGTGGCGGCGCGGGCGAGGCGCACCGCGGCGGTGGTGGCGTCGGAGCCGTTCTTCGCGAACTTCACCATCTCGGCGGTCGGCACGGTGGCCAGGAAGCGCTCCGCGGCTTCCAGCTCCACGACGGACGGCCGGACGAAGTTGCTGCCGCGGTCGAGTTCCCGCCGCACCGCCTCGGTCACCCGGGGGTGGGCGTGGCCGAGGCTGACCGAGCGCAGGCCGGAGCCGTACTCGACGTAGCGGTTGCCGTCGATGTCCCACACGTGGGCACCGCGGCCGTGGCTGATGACCGGGGCCAGGTTCTCGGGGTACTGGTCGTCCCCCTTGGCGTAGGTGTGCGCGCCGCCGGGGATCAGGCTGTGCAGGCGTTCGTTCGCCGCCCGCGACCGGGGCAGGTGGAACTCTTCCGTGTCCAAGCCGACCTCATCCTTCCTGGCGCTTGAGGACCTCGGCGAGGCTCGGCGCCTCCCGGTCCCGCTGGGACATCGAGGTGACCGGCAGCGGCCAGGGAATGGCGAGCCGCGGGTCGTCGTGGGCGATCGTCACGTCCTCGGCCGGATCGTGCGGGCGGTCGATCCGGTAGGAGGTGTCGGCGGTGTCGGTCAGCGCCTGGAAGCCGTGGGCACATCCCGCCGGGATGTACACGGTCTTCTGCGTCTCACCGGACAGCTCGAAAGAGGCCCAGTTGCGGTACGTCGGAGAGTCCGGGCGCAGGTCCACGACGACGTCGAAGATCTTCCCGTACGAGCAGCGCACCAGCTTGGCCTCGCCCGCGCCGGAGCGCAGGTGCAGGCCGCGCAGCACGCCCCGGACCGAGCGGGAGACGCTGTCCTGGACGAAGGCATTCGGATCGAGGCCCACCGACCGGACCACGTCGGCGTCGAAGGTGCGGCAGAAGAAACCGCGTTCGTCGGCGTACGGCGTGGGCTCGAACAGGTACGCGCCGGCGATCTCCGGGACTTCGGTCGCTTTCATCAAGCCTTCCGCAGGGTGTGAGAGGGGTCGGTCGTCGGGAACAGGGCCGCGGTCAACGCGGTGAACTGCTCGGCGAGTTGCTCTGCCGCGGCCTGGTTGCGCTCGGTGAGGACTTGGCGCAGCTCTCCCGATCGCTTCTCCAGCGTCCGGAACTGTTCGAGCAGCCGGTCGGCGTCGACCTCGCGCGCGGGGTGGCAGAAGGCCCCCAGGCCCATCCGGTCCATGAGCGCATCGCTCTTGGCCGCATAGCTGAGGGCGAGCACCGGGGTGCCGGTCTTCAGCGCGCAGATGAGGTTGTGGTAGCGGACCGCGACCACGGCGTCGGCCGCCGCCATCTCCTTCATCAGGTCGGCCAGTGACGCCGGTTCGGCGGCGGTGACCAGCGGCGAGTCCACCGCGTCGAGGATCGCCTCGACCACCGCCACATCGCACTGGTCACCGGTGAGCAGCCGGACGGGCCTGCCCTCCTCGACCAGCGTGCGGACGAAGCGGATCGTCCCGTCGAGGTAGCGCCGGTAGATCTCGTCGGCCCGGGCGCGGTCGTCGTTTCCGCCGTGGAAGTCCATGACGCCCAGGCAGACCGTGCCCGGTGAGCCCGAGGGTGCGCTCGCCGTCGGCGTCGGCAGGGAGAACGCGAGGTCCGGATAGACCTCGTCGCGTGCGGTGTCCACGCCCATCGCCCGCATCGCGTCACGGGACTGGGCGTCCCGGTAGGAGCGGTACGCGGCCAGCCGCGCCGACCAGCGCACCAGGGCCCGGGTGGGCCGGTTGCGGATCTCGGCGGCGCCGACGCCGACCAGGGCGACCCGGGTGCGGAGCAGCCGGCCGCTCGCGCAGAGCAGGAACAGCGAGTACGGGAAGCCCCAGGGCCGCAGCGGCAGCGTGGCCTCCAGGACGCCCATGCCCGGCACGATCACCACGTCGTGCCGGCGCACCCACGCGGCGGTGCGGAAGACGTCGACGAGTTTGCCGATGCCCTTCGACGCGATCGCGCCCGCGCGTGACGCGGTGCGGTACTCCGCGCGGTTCCAGTGCAGCCGTGTGGCGGGGATCCCGAACCGGGTCGTCACGGCCTCGGGCCCGCCGCACAGGGCGTCCACGGCCGCGTCCGGGTGCTCGGTGCGCAGGTATCCGAGTACGGCTTCCAGCGAGCCGTCGTTGCCGAGGTTGCCGGAGCCGAGGAGGCCGAACACGCCCACCCGTGGTGCCGTCTTCATGGCCGCCGCCCTTCGCGGCCCGCGACGAGGGCGTCGACGGAGACGCCGAGCGCTGCCGGGTCGATCGGGGCGCGGTCCTCGACGCGCTCGCCGGCGCCCGGCCGGACCCGGCTGGTCATCCAGGCGCCCATGTGCCGGTAGCACTCGCGTCGGTCGGCCGGGGACAGCGGCGCCCGCCGGATCGCCGCGGCGAAGCCCCAGATGTACTCGGCGAGCAGCCGGGGCGTCGGGTGCAGCGGGCCCGCCCGGCGCGGGTCCAGGTTGACGCACCGGGCGCGCTTGGACGGGTTCGCCCGCTCGGCGCGCTTGGGGTGGTCGCGGCGGAAGTACAGCAGCTCCGGCACCTGGTGGAAGCGCCCGTGCAGGGTGATCTCGGCGACGAAGGTGCGGTCCGCGTGGTGGTAGCTGTCGAGCGGCTTGACCCGGCGCAGCATGTCGGCCCGCATCACCCCGTAGAAGTCGTCGCCGCCCGGCTCGAACAGCAGACTGCGGAAGCGGTCCGGCGCGTGCGGGGAGTCGGTGGCGAGCGTGTACTCGTAGGGCACCTTTACCTGGCCGTCGCCGTCGATGACGGCCTGGTCGGCGTGGGCGAGGATGACGTCGGGCTGCTCGTCGAGGGCCTCGATGCAGCGCCGCAGCAGGTCGCGGGCGTAGAGGTCGTCGTGCGAGGCCCACTTGAACAACTCGCCGCGGGACTGGGTGAAGACGTAGTTGTGGTTCGGCGTGGCCCCGACGTTGCGGGGCAGCCGGATGTAGCGGATGCGGGAGTCCTGCGCGGCGTACTTGCGGCAGATGTCCTCGGTTCCGTCGGTCGAGGCGTTGTCGGAGACGACCAGCTCGAAGTCCTCGTAGGTCTGCCCGAGCAGGGCGTCGAGCGACTCGGCGAGATACTCCTCGCCGTTGTACACGGGCAGGCCGATGCTCAGCCTGGGTCGGTCGGTCATGCGGTCCTCACTTCGGGGATCAGGTTCCGGTGGTGCTCGCGCAGGGCGGACCGCAGGTGCAGCCACCACACGGCCGAGCCGCTGACGGTCGCGGCGGCGACGCCCCAGGCCGAGCCGACCGTGCCGGCCGCGGCCGCCCCGCCGAGCCCGCCGCCGACGTAGCAGGCGGAGGCGAACAGCTGGCAGCGCAGGCTGCGCCGGGCCGCGCCGAGCGCGCGCAGCCCGGCCGCCGCGCCGGTGCCCAGGCCCGCGCCCGCGACGCCGAGGGTGATCGGCATGATGAGCTGCGAGGCGGAGTGCCAGACGTCGCCGAGCACCAGCTCGCCGAGCCGGCCCGGCATCAGCAGCAGCGCCCCGCCCCAGCACAGCGCGGCGGCGGCCTGCCCGCCGCCCAGCAGGAGGCAGAACGAGCCGAGCCGCTGCGGGGCCTGCCGCAGCACCCGTGCCGCCTCCGGGACGGTGACCAGCGACAGCCCCATCAGCACGGCGAGGAACGGGCCCATCAGGAGTTCGGCGCCCCGCACCGCGCCCACCGCGCCGACCCCGACGATCGCACCGAGCCCGTAGGCCCGCAGCTGGCTGGCGCCGCTGAGGCTGACGTTCTCGACCAGGTACCGGTAGCCGAGATCGCGCTGCTCGCGGAGCCACCCCCGCGCCCCGGTCGGGCGGGGGCGGACGCCGGACTGGAGGCAGCCGTAGGCGGCGGCCACCGCGGCGGACGCGCCCCAGGCGAGCACGAAGGCGGCCACGCTGCCCACCCGGGCCGCCACGACCATGGCCGGGACGAGCGCGACGCCCCACACGAGGTCGTTGACGAACGCCTTCCGCCCGGCGCCGGCGGCGAAGAACGAGAACCGCCAGGCGTCCTGCAGCAGCAGCCCCGGCAGCGTGACGCCGAGGCAGACGAACGCGGGCCCCACCCGGCCGCCCAGAGCCGGCCCGACCACCAGGCACGCCGCGCCGATGGCCGCGCCGACGCCGAGCGCGGTCCCCGTCGAGCGGACCACCGCCCCACGCCAGGAGGTGTCCGGCACACCGCTGAAGCGCACCACGAGCGGGTCGGTGGCCAGCCCGCGGGAGACGTTGAGCACCACGCCGTACGTCACCCAGGCCAGGCTGAACACGCCGAACGCGGTCACCCCCAGCGAGCGGGCCACGTAGACGCCCACCACGAAGTTGCTGATGCTGGAGGCCGCCTGGTCGGCCAGACCCCAGGAGAGCCGGCCGGCGAGGGCCCGCCGGGTGGATCCGGCGGTTGCCGTCGTCTTCTCCCCCTCGGTGGTCACCGGCGTCATGCCTTGATCAGCCCGGCGCCGTGCAGGGCGCCGGCCGCGGCGGCGACGGTGTCGAACGGCAGCCCGGACCGCTCGGCGACGTCCAGCAGACCGTGCTCGCCGTCGGAGAGGCTGAGCACCCAGAGCATGGCCATCTGGGCCTGCTTGGTGTCGCTGCGGCCGCCGAGCGCGTCGTACAGCCCACGCCGGCCCAACTGCGGCTCGCCGTAAGGGCTGAGGTTGACGTACCGCCGGTTGCGGTCCAGCACGGCGAACGCCTCGCGGCAGACCGCGAGGGTGTCGGCCATCGCCTCCGGGGAGACGAAGTCCAGGTTGTCCGCCGAGGTGTGGTACTCGGGATAGCCGGCGTACGGGGTCCGGCTGAGCGAGCCCACGCCGAGATCGAACCCGGGCGAGCAGAACTGCCGCTCGTCGTAGCCGTACGGAGTGAACTCGGTGACGCGGTGCGGGCGTTCGGAGGCGGCCAGGACGTGCCGCATCACCCGGTCGATCTCCGCGTCGCCGCGCCGGCTCTGCTTGTACGTCAGCCGGCCCCGGTCCCCGGCGCAGGCCAGCACGAGCCCGTGCTTGACCCGGTCCACCCGCTCCGCGTTGCGGGCCAGCCAGGTGATCGCCCCGATGGTGCCGGGCGCGAAGAGGAACCGGTAGGTGTAGTACGGCGTCTGCTCCGCCAGCGCACGGGCCAGGTACGTCGCCACCGCGATGCCGGCCAGGTTGTCGTTGGCCAGCGACGGGTGGCAGACATGGCAGGAGACGATCACCTCGTCGGGGACCTGACCGGGGATCACGTGCTCGGCGTAGGTGAGGTGGCCGTCGGCGAGGGTGGAGTCGATGCGCACCTCGTACTCGCCGTCCGGCAGCGCGTCCAGGGTCTCCTGGGCCAGGCAGAACCCCCACTCCGGCTGGTAGTAGCTGGTGCGGTACGGCACCCAGGACGGGTGGTCCGGCAGCGTGTGCAGGTGTGCGCGCAGCTCGGCCAGCGGCATGGTCGCCGACACCGGCACGCTGTAGCCGAGCACGTGCAGACTGGACGCGGCGAAGTCGACGACCCGCCGGCCGGCGGAGTCGGCGATGTACGCGTCCCGGATGTTCCACTCCTGCGGCACCGTCCAGTCGAGCACCGGGGTCCCGGTCGGCACCTCGTGCACCCGCAGCGGCACGTACTCGCCGACGATCTCCAGGGTGGCGCGCACCCCGTCGCCGGTGATGCTCCGGCACAGCGGGTACAGCCGCTCCACCAGCCGGTACATCTCCTCGCCGGCCGTCGTCATCGGCGCCACCGCAGGGTGTCGTCCACCGCGCCGGCGTCGGACGCGGCGCGCAGCACGGCCAGCCGGGTGAAGCGCCGGTCGAAGTCCTCCCGGGTCAGCCCGTGCGTCCGGTAGGCCTCGGCGAGTTCGAGCGCGCCCTGCTTCACCGTCCACTCGCAGTCGAAGCCGGGCACGGCGGCACGGAACCGGGAGAAGTCCACCCGGTACGACCGCGGGTCGGCACCGGTCTCCCCGGTGATCACCACCTTGGCGCCGGGCACCGCCTCGGCGACCTGCTCGGCGATCTCCGCGACCGTGACGTTGTTGACCTCGCTGCCGATGTTGAACGCCCGGTCGTGCACCGCTTCCCGGGGCGCGGTCAGCGCGGCCGCGAAGGCCCGCGCGATGTCGGCGGCGTGCACCAGCGGGCGCCAGGGGGTGCCGTCGGAGAGCACCAGCACCTCGCCGGACAGCAGGGCGTGGCCCACCAGGTTGTTCAGCACGATGTCGGCGCGCAGCCGCGGCGAGTAGCCGAAGGCGGTGGCGTTGCGCAGGTACACCGGGGTGAAGTCGCCGTCGGCCAGCCCGTGCAGGTCGTCCTCGACCCGCACCTTGGACTCCGCGTACGGCGTCACCGGGCGCAGCGGGGCGTCCTCGCCCACCAGCTCGTCGCCGCCTGCGGCGCCGTAGACCGAACACGTCGACGCGTACAGGAAGCGCCGCACCCCGGCGTCGCGGGCCAGCCGGGCCAGCCGTACGGAGGCGTGGTGGTTGATGTCGTAGGTGAGTTCCGGCGCCAGCGAGCCCAGCGGGTCGTTGGAGAGGGCGGCCAGGTGGATCACTGCGTCCACGCCGGCCACGTGTTCGGCCGTGACGTCGCGCAGGTCCACCCGGTGCCCCTGCGGGTCGGCGGGTGGCTCGCCGAGGACGGAGTCGGCGAACAGGCCGGAGTCCAGGCCGACGACCTCGTGTCCGGCGGCGGCGAGGACCGGGGCCATCACGGTGCCCAGGTAGCCCTGGTGTCCGGTAAGGAGTACGCGCATGGTTCAACCCCCCAGGTTGAGCGTGAGTTTGGTGACGGCGAACGCCTCGGCGTATCGCTCGTGGCATTCGATGCCGCGGATTCGCGCAAGACCGAGGAAGGCTTCGCGGTCGTACCAGGGCCGGTGGCGCTGCGAGGGGTAGTGCTCCTGCAGCAGCCGTACCTTCTGTTCGGCGACCTCCGGCGACAGCGGCTGGTAGGCCGCCGGACGGCCGAGATCACCGTCCCACTTGACGATCTCGTAGCCGAGGACCAGGTGGTCGCGGAACGCGGTGGGTATCAGCTTCGCCAGGCCGCGGTGGTCCTGGTGGGCGTCGTCGGCGCGCGGGGCCAGGATCAGATCCGGCTCGGTCTGCGCGCGCAGTTCCTCGACGGCGGCCTTGGCCTCGTCCCAGTGCACGGGCAGCCGCCCGTCGGGCAGCTTGTGCACGGTCAGCCGCAGGTCGGCACCC
The DNA here is from genome assembly GCF_040645015.1 of Streptomyces sp. NPDC046881. Taxonomy (NCBI): domain Bacteria; kingdom Bacillati; phylum Actinomycetota; class Actinomycetes; order Kitasatosporales; family Streptomycetaceae; genus Streptomyces; species Streptomyces sp. NPDC046881. The sequence goes on from NZ_JBEYXJ010000036.1 coordinate 38,325, forward strand.
GGACAGAAGGCGGCGAGCGCGGCCCGCTCCTCCTGCTCGCGCTCGCCGCCACCGCCGGAGAGCACCAGTGCGTCGACGCGGAGACCCGGCCGCGCGTGACACAGCGTCAGCAGCGTGCCGCCGGCGCCGATCGCGATGTCGTCGCAGTGCGCGCCCACCGCGACGATCCGGTCCGGCCGCCCGGCGCCCAGGCGGATCACGCGTGCACCCCGGCATTGTCCCGTTCCCACACGGCCCACGGACGGTCGCCCCGGGCGTAGGCCTCGTCGAGCGCGGCCCGCTCCTTGACGGTGTCGGTCGGCTTCCAGAAGCCGCGGTGCTGGTGCGCCACCAGCCGCCCGCGCTTGGCCAGTTGGGCGCACCCGTCGGCGACCAGGTCCCCGCCCTCCGGGATGTGGTCGAAGACCTCCTGGCGGAGCACGAAGTAGCCGCCGTTCTCCCACAGCGGCAGTTCGCTCACCGCGGTGATGCCCCCCACCAGGCCGTCCTCGCCCAGGTCCACGCAGTGGAACGAGGACTGCGGCGGCACCACCATCATCGACGCGCCGGCGTCGCGCCGGGCGAAGTTCTCGATCATCTCCGGCAGCGGCGCGTCGGTGAGCACGTCGGCGTAGTTGGCGAGGAACATCTCGTCACCGTCCAGGTGGTGCCGCACCCGGCGCAGCCGCTCCCCGATCGGCGACTCGATGCCGGTCTGCGCGAACGTGATCGTCCAGTCCGCGATGTCGGTGGACAGCAGCTCGGTCCGCCCGCCCCGCAGCACGAAGTCGTTGGACGTCGTCTCCTCGTAGTGGAGGAAGAAGTCCTTGATGTGGTGCGCCCCGTAGCCGAGGCACAGGATGAACTCCGTGTGCCCGAAGTGCGCGTAGTAGCGCATGACGTGCCAGATCAGCGGCCTCGGGCCGACCATCGCCATCGGCTTGGGCACGTCGTCGGAGGTTCCGTTGCGCATCCGCATCCCGTAACCGCCGCAGAACAGAACGACCTTCATGGCTTGACCTCGACAATGCTCAGTTCCGGGATGGGAAAGACCAGCCGGCCGCCCCACTCGTGCACGAAGGACAGCTGCTCGACCAGCTCGGCCCGCAGGTTCCACGGCAGGACCAGGACGTAGTCCGGCCTGTCGGCGTCGATCTGCTCGGGCGGCAGGACCGGGATGCGGGTGCCCGGGGTGAACCGGCCGTGCTTGTAGGGGTTGCGGTCGACCGTGTACGGGAGCAGGTCGGGCCGGATGCCGCAGTGGTTGAGCAGGGTGTTGCCCTTGCCCGGGGCGCCGTAGCCGACGACCGTCTCGCCGCGCTCGGCCGCCTCGATCAGGAACCGCAGCAGGTCCCGGCGCACCTTGGCGACCCGGGCGGAGAACTCGGTGTACCCGGACAGCTCCTGCAGCCCGGCGGCCTTCTCCCTGGCCAGCACGTCGGCCACCCGCTGGGTCGGTTCGCCGGCCACCTCGGCGGGCCGGGCCCACAGCCGGATGGAGCCGCCGTGCGTGGGCAGCAACTCCACGTCGACCAGCGCGAGTCCGCCGCTCGCCAGCGCCCTGATCGCGGACGCGACCGTGTAGTACTGGAAGTGCTCGTGGTAGATCGTGTCGTACTGGTTCTCCTCGATCAGGGTCAGCAGGTGCTGCACCTCGATGGAGACCCAGCCGTCGTCGGCGACCAGGGCGCGCAGCCCCTGGGTGAACCCGATCACGTCGGGGATGTGCGCGTACACGTTGTTGGCCACGACCAGGTCCGCCGGACCGTGCTCGGCGCGGACGGCCGCACCGGTGTCCGGGGAGAGGAACTCCGTCAGCGTGGGCACGCCCGCGTCCCGTGCCGCCGCGCCGACGTTCACCGACGGCTCGATGCCCAGGCAGCGGATCCCCCGGTCCACCACGTGCCTCAGCAGGTACCCGTCGTTGCTCGCGACCTCGACCACGAAGGCGTCGGGGCCGAGACCCACGCGCCGTACGGCGTCGGCGACGAACGTGCGGGCGTGCTCCACCCAGGAGGTCGAGTACGAGGAGAAGTACGCGTACTCCTTGAACGTCTCCTCCGGCGTGATCAGCGGCGGGATCTGCGCCAGCCAGCAGTCGGTGCAGACCCGCAGGTGCAGCGGGTACGCCGGCTCCGGCTGGTCCACTTGGTCCGCGGCGAGAAAGCTCTCGCACGGTGGCGTCGCCCCGAGATCGACGACGCTCGCCATCGCCTCCGAGCCGCACAGTCGGCATCGTGTCATCTTCCGTCCCCATCCCCCCCGCTCGCGCGGGTGTCCCCGCCGCGAGCCAGTGCTGACCGACCCGCGATCGCGGTGCGGTACTCCTCCACCAGGCGCTCCAGCCCGACGGCCGGGCTGAAGTCCTGTTCGTAACGGCGCCGGGCCGCCTGCCCCATCTCCCGGTTGCGGGCCGGCCCGTCCGTGATCCGGCGCAGGCAGGACGCCAGCGAGGCGGCCTCGCCCGGCCGGTGCAGCAGCCCGGTCACCCCGTCCTCGACGAGTTCCACGAAGGCGCCGTGACCGGCGGCGACGACCGGGACCCCCGCCGCCATCGCCTCCACGACCACCAGGCCGAACGCCTCCAGCCACGTCGAGGGCGCCACCACGGCGACCGACCGCGCGACGGCCTGCCGGCACTGGGCCGTGTCGTACAGGCCGGCGTAGCGCACGTCGTCCCGGCCCGCCGCCCAGGCGGTCACCTCCCGCTCCAGCGGTCCCGTGCCGGCGATCACGAGCGGCACGCCGACACCGCCGTCGGCGGCGATCTCGTCCCACGCGGCCATCAGCAGCCGCACACCCTTGGCCTCCGCGAGCCGGCCGAGATAGAGCAGATGCTCGCCGGCGCCGGTCCGGCCGGCGCCCGGTTCGGGCACGAAGTTGTGCTTCACCGCCAGCCGTTCGGCCGGCATGCCGGCCCGCACCAGGACGGCGCGCTGCGCCGCGGAGATGCAGAAGAACCGCTCCACGCCGGACCACCACCGCCGCCGGTTCACCGACAGGCTCACCGCGAGCGGTACCGTCGCCAGCCGGGAGCCGCGGTAGCAGCCGTGCCGGACGGCGGGCAGCGGCGCGGACCCGACGCACTCGGTGCACGGCCCGCCGCCCCGCTGCAGCGTGCCGGGCGGGCAGATCTGGGTGTAGTTGTGCAGCGTGGCGACGGCGGGCACCCCGGCGTCGGCGCAGGCGGCCAGCACCGCGGGCGACAGCAGCGGGAAGACGTTGTGGACGTGCACCACGTCCGGCCGCTCGGTGCGCAGCCGGGCGGCCAGCTCCGCGCGGACCGCCGGGTTCCACGGCACCAGCAGCGGCAGTGCGGCCTTGCCCAGCAGCGACCGGCCGGCGATGTCGTCGCTGCGCCGCTCGAACACCTCCACCCGGTGGCCGGCCCCGCGCAGCAGCGCCACCTCCTGGTCGACGACCTTGTTCTCCCCGCTCGGCTGCGCCGAGGCGTAGCGGTTGTGCACCACGAGGACGTGCATGCTCAGGCCACCTCCGATGTCTGGGCCCATCGCGGCGCGCGCCGCCGGCGGACTCCGGGCGCCGGCGGGGGAGCGGCGGCGACAGGCGCCGCCAGCAGCGAGGCGGCCACGGTGAGATGCAGCAGGTACGGCGAGGCGTCGCCCAGCCCGGCCTCGGTGTACGACGCGATCGCGCAGTAGCTGATCAGGAAGATCGCGCAGGCCCTCTCCAGGGACGGTGGCCGCAGCAACGCGACACCGCCCAGCACGATGATGATCGCCGCGACCAGCGTGACACCGATCAGACCCTGCTCGTTGTAGACGGCCAGCCAGCTGTTGTCGATCGGCAGCCCGCCGAACGACTTGTCGCCCAGGCCCACGCCGAACAGCTGCTCCGGGGTCGACCGGGGCGCGGCCAGCAGGGCGTCCCAGACCTTGGCCCGACCGGTGAGGTTGGAGAAGTTCTCCTTGCTCTGCCCGCGCAGGAACCACGCCTGCAGCGCGGAGGCGAACCCCACCGCGGCCACCACGACGCACAGCACCGCCCAGGTGAAGAACCGGCGGGCCGCGGCGCTGGTCAGGATCAGCGAGCCGATGCCCAGCGCCAGCCCGATGAGCAGGCCGAGCGTGGCCGTGCGGGTGTGGGTCAGCGCGAGCAGGACGAGTGACGGCACGATGACGACCGCCGCCCCGGCCCTGTCGGTCCGCCGGCCCAGGACGAGCAGCACGGTGAGCCCGGTGATCACCGCGGCGTACTGCCCGATCTGCGGCGGTGTGAGCGGCCACAGCGCGCCGACCAGCCGCCCGCCGTAGAGGTCGGGCAGGGCCGCGCCCGGTGAGATGACCAGCCCGGCGGCCACCGACCCGAGCACCGCGAAGTACATCCGGATGTGGTGCCGGACGAACGTCGGGCTGCCGTCCCACCAGCGGCTGAGCAGCCACAGCGTGCCGACGAAGAGAGCCAGCCGGGCGCAGCGGAACAGCGCGCCGAACCCGGACTCCAGGTGCACGCTGGAGATCACGCTCATCGCCAGCAGCAGGGTCAGCAGGAGCAGGAAGGCGCTGGCCCGGATGCGCAGCCGGAGGTTGAGCGCGAGCGCCAGCACGAACGCGGCGACCAGCGCGCCCATGGTGACCATCTGGATGAGGGAGCGGGGCAGCGGGACGATGGTCTTCGCCCCGGCGGAGCCGAGCGTGTTGAGGACCAGCAGCCCCCAGACCGTCCCGACGATCTTCGCCGTGGGATCCGCGCGCATCTCAACCACCGTCCCGTGCACCGAAGGTGCTCCCCGCGTCCTGCCGGTACGGCGTGCCCTGCCACTGCCCGGACTCCAGGACCCGGCTGGGGTCGTGGGCGACGAACTTCCACGGTCCGACGTAGACGTTGTCGTGCCAGCGGTTGTGCTGCCTGCCGGTGATCGCCTCGGCCACCCGCTCGCCCTTGTACGGCGACCAGTCCGGGTAGGTGCCGTAGTTGGCCAGCACCGCCATGCGGTCGCACTTCACCGTGCAGTCGACCACCGACTTGTCCAGCACGAAGCGGTTGCCGTGGATGTCCACCCGCTGGGTCTTCCACCGGCAGTCGGAGTAGAGCGGCGGCCGGGCGATCGCCGGCTGTGCGCAGCGCTTGGTGTTCTTCACGAGCAACGTGCAGTCACCGGACGAGGTGTTGGCCGGGCTGTTGCAGAACCGGTCGGCGTTCTCCCACAGGGTGATCCCGGACCAGTTGTCCTCCAGCACGTTCCGGTAGATCTCGATCCTGTCGGTGCGGGCCGGGATCCGCGGTTCGCCGCCGGACTCGGACAGGTAGACGGTCGCGAACGGGAAGTTGTCGCCCTGGTCGGCGTACCTGCGGCCCTCCACCCAGTTGTTGCGCCGGATCGTGTTGTCGCGGATGACCGCGTTGTAGCTGGTCTCGTAGATCAGCGCGGCACCGTCGTTGGACTCCAGCACGTTGTCCTCGATGCGGAAGTCGTTGTTGTTGGTGTCCGCCCACATCCCGGTTCCGCGGTTGCCGTGCACCCAGTTGCCGCGGATGTCGGCGCCGTCGACGGCCCAGAACTTGACGCCTCCGGTGCAGCCGCAGCCCGGCCGCCGCCGCTCCCAGTCGTCCCTGTTGTTCCCGGCGATCTCGTTGCCCTCGACCACCAGGCCGCCGATACGGCCGCCGGACTTGTACGCGTTCATTCCGTACTGGCCGTTGCCGCGCAGGCAGCTGGCGCGGACCTGCTGGCGGGCACCGGCCATCAGCCCGGCGCCGGAGTTGTTCTGGATCGTCGCGTGTTCGATCACCCAGCCGTCGGCCGAGTCGTGGTTGACCACGCCCTCGTTCTGCGGCGCCACGAAACCCTGCACGGTCAGATAGCGGATGGTGACGTCGCGGGCGGTGCCCCCGAACGCGTACTGGTTCTTCTTCCGGCCGTCGAGGACCGCGTCCGGCGCGGCGAGGTAGGTGTCCCCCTTCTTGGGGACGACCTGGGCGTAGCGGTCCGGGTCCAGCCTGTGCCTGCCCGGGCGCAGCCAGAACGTGGTGTTCGGGGGGCTGCTCCTGGTCTTGGCCGCCAGGTCACCGACCACCGCGGGGTCGACCGTCACCGCGCCCGCCGGTGCCTTCGCCGGCCCGGCCGCGGGTCTGGCGCACACCTGGGCCACGGAGCGGGCCGCGGACGTGGACGGCGCGGCGGTCGGCTCCGCCGCACGGGCGCCCGGCGTGCTCTCGCAGCCGGTCACCGTCAGCAGGGCCAGCGCCAGCGGTGCCGCCGCCCACGCCCGGTGCCGTCTGTTGATCCCCACGCGCCCCCCCTAGCCGCGGAACCCGAGCACGGTGGTGAAGCCCTCCGTGCCGCCGGTGAAACCGGTGCCGACCAGCGTGGTGGCGGGTTCCTTCCGCCCGAAGCCGGCGGAGTACCAGCCCAGCGGAGGGTCGGTCTCGCCGCGGTGCGCCCGCCAGGACAGCTGCCCGGGCAGGTCGAGCACGGCGGAGCGGTCCTCGCCGTCCCGGGCCCAGGTGAGCACGGCCCGGTGGCCCGCCAGGTCCGCGGTGACGGCGGGGCCGAGGTGGAACGCCAGCCGCACGGCCCGGCGCGGGCCGGACACCTCGTCGACCACCCTCAGCTCCCGGCTCGACGCCGTCAGCTCCACCCGGCGGCGGTGCACGGAGGGCCCGTAACCGTCGTGCTCGGCACACCAGCGGGCCACGTCCTCGCCCGAGGTGTCCGCGACCAGGACGCGGCTCCCGGCATGCCGGGTCCACAGGAACGGGCCGCCGGAGACGGACTGGTCGGCGCCGTCCAGCTGCAGGGTGTTGTGGCCGAGGGTCGACCGGAAGTACTGCCGCCACTCGGGCTGCCCGTGGTAGCAGAACGTCCCCGGGTCGGCGAGCACGTCGACCCCGTCGTGCCGGACCTCGACGGAGAGCGCGTCCGCGTGGGCGTGCGCGGCGATGGACAGGAAGCCGTGCGGACCGCCGTCGCAGCGGCACCAGATCTCCTCCGGACCGCGCAGGATGGTGAGCCCCGCGTCGGCGAAGTGCGCCGGACGGCGCGCCGGGCGGGACACGGCCGGGGCGGTTCCGTTCTTCCCGTACGGCCTCATGAGCGCGGCCAGCAGCGGGGTGCGCACGTCGGTGCCGGTCACCGCCGGCCACCAGGCGAGCCGGCCGAACACTTCGTCCCCGGTGGCCAGCAGCGAGGCCCAGCGGTCGGTGCCCGCGCCGTCCACGACCAGACCGTGCCCGTCGTCCGCGTCCCCCTGGCGCGGCGGCCGCAGCCGGCTGTCCACGACGGCCGCGAGCGCGTCGGTCATCCGCAGCAGCACCAGCCGGACCGACGCGGGGACCGGCACGCCGGCGGTGTCCGCCTCGGCCACCGCGGCCAGGCCCAGCTCCAGCACGAGTCCGTGGTACTCGGTGGCCAGCTCGCGGTTGAGGCCGGAGGGGAAGGTGTTGCCGCGCAGGTGCCGCTCCAGCGACCGCAGCGCGTCGGCCCGCCAACGCGCCGACGTGGGGAACCACCCGAACGCGCAGGCCGCGGCGAACTGCCCGGCCGCCTCGGCGATGATGTGGTTGTTCGCCGAGGACCCCCGGCTGGGGAAGGCGGCCAGCCAGCGCTGGTGGTGCCAGATCTGGCGCAGCGCCACCGGGTTGTCCTCGAACAGAGCGGCCGCGCCCGGCCAGCCGTCGAGCAGCCGGCGGATCCACACCCAGGACAGCAGCCGGATGCCCAGCTCGATGCCGCTGGTCCAGTGCACTCCGCGCAGCGGCGCGTTGCCCGCCCACCACGACCGCAGGTGCTCGGCCACGCGCTCGGCGTACCGCTCGTTCCCGGTGACCGCGTAGGCGGCGGCGAGCACGGTGAGGTACTGGTGCCGGGACGGCTCCCAGATCTGCTTGATGTCCCCGACCGCGTCCTCGTCCCGGTACGGCACGTCGAAGGCGTAGCCCGACGGGGCCCGGCGCCCGGTCTTCGGGTCGTACCACCAGTCCGGGTCGGCCAGGTCGTCGCGGACCACCCCGAAGTACTCGGCGTGCCCGGACATCAGCCGGTCCGCCTCGGCGACGAGCCGTTTGGCGGCGTCCGGCGGCACCGCGCCGATCGTCCCCGCGGGCAGCAGCGCGGTGAACCGGGCACCGGTCACGCGCGGGCACTCCGGCCGCACCGACCGCCACCGCCGCCTGCGCACCGCGTCGCCCACCCGGCCGCCGACCTCCCGCGGCCCCATCCGGGACAGCCGCCGCAGGTACCAGCCCGCACTCCCCGAACGCACGGTCATCGCGTCCTCGCCAACGTCACCGGCGCCCCGGCGGCCAGGCCGGCCTGCACGGCGAGGGTGGCCGCCGTGGTGGCGACCAGCGACTGGAGCGGCACCGGCATCGGCCCGCCGGTCCGCACGGCCTTCACGAACGCGGCCAGCTCGGCGGACTGGCCCTTGTCCCGGGCCTTGGGCAGCCGCGAACTGACCCACCGCTTGCGGCCGTACACCGAGGCACGGACGAAGTCGTCGAGCCGCAGCGCCTTGCCGTCCGCGACCAGGTCCAGCGTCTCCTTCGGGAAGCCGGCCGGGCCGCTGGTGACGTAGCTGATGGTGGCGGTGGACCCGTCCGGGTAGCGCAGCACGACCTGCAGGTCCTCGGTGCCGGACGAGGCGAGCGCGTACACCGAGACCGGATCGGCGCCGAGCAGCCAGCTCGCCGTGTCGATGAAGTGTCCGCCCTCACCGGCGAACCGCGAGCCCTCGGTGCCCTGCTGGAGGTACCAGCTGCCGTGGTCCAGCCGGCCCGCGTTGACCAGGTAGCGCAGGTTCGCCGGACCGGTCCGGGCGCCGAACCGCTGCCTGGCCTCCCGCAGCAGCGGCGCGAACCGGCGGTTGAAGCCCACCTGCAGCCGGTCGTTGCCGGACTCCTCCACCGCCGCGAGCACGCCGGCCAGCTCGTCCTCGGTGAGCGCCAACGGCTTCTCCACGAACACGGCCTTGCCGGCCAGCAGCGCCTGCCGGGTCAGTTCGGCGTGCGAGCTGTGCCGGGTGACGACGAACACCGCGTCGATGGACTTGTCGCCGAGCACGGCGTCCAGATCGGTGGTCGCCTCCTCGAAGCCGAACTTGCGCTGCGCGTTGGCCGCGGACAGCGCCGTCGTGGTGACGACGGTCGACAACTGCACGCCCTCGCGCTGGGCCAGGTGCGGCAGCAGCATCGAGGTCGCGTAGTTGCCCGCGCCGACGAACGCCAGACGCACCGGCGTCCCGGCGGCCCGGGCCGGGGCGGGCACGTGGCTGCCGCGTGGCGTCACCGCGGGTACGGCCACCGCCGGGGCCGGTGCCTCCTCCGGCTCCTGGCCGTCCCCGGGATACCGGAACAGCACGGCCACGGCCTTCAGATCGCCGTCCTTCAGACGCTGGTACGTCTCGACGGCGTCGTCGAAGTCGGCGACGTGGGAGACCAGGGGCTCCACGTCGACGCTGCCGCGGGCGAGCAGATCGAGGAAGCACGCCAGGTTGCGCCGCTCGGTCCAGCGCACGTAGCCGATCGGGTAGTCACGCCCCTCCAGCTCGTACTCCGGGTCGTAGCGCCCGGGGCCGTAACTGCGGGAGAACCGGACGTCGAGCTCCTTCTCGTAGTACGCGTTCCACGGCAGGTCCAGGCGGCACTTGCCGATGTCGACGACCCGGCCGCGGTCCCGGCAGAGCCGGGCGGCCAGCTCGACGGGCTGGTTGCTGCCGCCGCCGGCGGCCAGGTACACCTGGTCCACGCCGTGACCGCCGGTGAGCTCGGCGACGGCGGCCTCCACGGCCGCGGACGCGGGCTCGCCACAGGCCGCCGCGCCCAGGCGCTCCGCCAGCTCGCAGCGCCCCGGGTCCGGGTCGGCCCCGACGACCCGGACACCGGAGGCGGCCAGCAGCTGCACCACCAGCTGCCCGATCAGCCCGAGGCCGATGACCAGCGCCACCTCGCCGAGCCGTGACTCGCCCTGGCGGACGCCCTGCAACGCGATCGACCCGACGGTGCCGAAGGCCGCGTGCCGCGGCGCGAGACCGTCCGGCACCCGGGCGTAGAGGTTCCTCGGCACCCAGTTCAACTCGGCGTGCAGCGCGTGCTCGTTGCCGGCGCAGGCCACCAGGTCGCCGACCGCCACGTCGTCGATCCCGGCGCCGACCTGCTCGACCACCCCGCACAGCGAGTAGCCCAGCGGTGTGTAGGAGTCCAGCTTGCCCATCACCTTGCGGTAGGTGGCGGGCACCCCGTTGGTGGCGACGCTCTGCACGACCTTGGCCACCTGGTCCGGCCGGGAACGGGCCTTGCCCAGCATCGACATGCCGGCCTCGGACACCTTCATCAGCTCGGTCCCGGTGGAGATCAGCGAGTAGGCGCTGCGGACCAGCACACCCCCCGGCTTGCACCCCGGCACCGGCACGTCGAGCAGCGCCAGCTCGCCGCTCTTGTAGTTCTGCACTACCTGTTTCACCTGAAGTCCTTTGTCTCTACGCCGTCGTGGGGGAGTGCTGGCCGGACCGGGAGGTCGCGCTGCGGTACCAGTACTCGAGGGTCAGCACGTGCCACAGATGCTTGGAGAAGTCCCGCTGCCCGGCGGCGTCCTCGGCGACGAGCCGCGCCAGTGCGTCGCGGCGCAGGAACCCGGAACGGACCAGCTCGCCGTCGTCGACCACCTCACGCACCAGCGGTGCCAGGTCCCGGCTCATCCAGGCGCGCAGCGGGGCGCTGAACAGGCCCTTGGGTCGGTAGACGATCTCCCGGGGCAGGATCGAGGTGGCCGCCTCCTTGAGGACGGCCTTGCCCTGCCGTCCGACGATCTTCCGGTCACCGGGTACGGCGAACGCCGCCCTGACCACCTCGACGTCCACGTACGGCACCCGCACCTCGGTCGACGCGGCCATGCTCGACCGGTCCGTGTACGCGAGGTTCAGACCCGGCAGGAACATCCGGGCGTCGGTCAGGCACATGCGGTTGACGAAGTCGTCGAGGTCGTTGTCCCGGTAGGTGTCCGCGTGCTCGGTCAGCACGTCCTCGACCGTCCCGGCCAGGTCCGGATGGAGCAGGTCGAGCAGCTCGCCCCGGTCGTACATGGTGTAGCTGCGCCGGAACGCGGTCTCCTCCGGCAGGTCGGCGAAGGAGAGGAACCGCTTGGCGAAGCGCACCGACCGGTACCCCCGGCGGCTCGTGGCGACCGGCAGCCGGTCCACGGCCGCGGACATCCCGCGCCGCAGGGGCCGCGGGACCCGCTGGTAGCGCAGGGCGATCAGGTTGGCCAGGTGCTTGCGGTACCCGGCGAACAGCTCGTCGGCGCCCATCCCCGACAGCATCACCTTGACCCCGGCCTCCCGGGCGGCCGAGCAGATCAGGAAGGTGTTGATCGCGGCCGGGTCGCCGATCGGCTCGTCCAGGTGGTACGTCATCCGCGGCAGCAGGTCGAGCACGTTCGGGGCGATCTCGATCTCGTGCAGGTCGACGCCGAACCGCTCGGCCACCTGCCGGGCATAGCGCAGGTCGTCCGGCATCGCCTCGAACCTGGCGTCCTCGGCGCGGAATCCGATCGTGTAGGCGGAGATCCCCGGTTGCCGGCGGGCCGCCAGCGCGGTCAGGTAGCTGGAGTCGAGGCCGCCGGACAGGAAGGTCGCCACGGGCACGTCGGAGAGCAGGTGACGCCGGGTCGACTCCTCGACGACGGCGGCGATGTCCGGCTGCTCGCCGGCCCGGGCCCGCTCCCGGCCCTCGGCGGCGACGTCCTTCAGGTTCCAGAACCGGCCGCGCTCCACCCGCCCGTCGGGCCGGCACCTCAGCCAGCTGCCCGGCGGCAGCTTCTCCGCCTCGCGGAACGCGCACCGCGAGTCCGGCACCCAGTAGTACAGCAGCGAGGCCACCAGCGCCGCGGGGTCCACCTCCAGCGACCCGCCGGTCACGGCGGCGAGCGCCTTGAGCTCGGAGGCGAACACCAGACCCTCGCCGCGCCGGACCAGGAACAGCGGCTTGATGCCGAGCTGGTCGCGGGCGAGCACCAGCTCACCGGTGCGCTCGTCGAAGATCCCGAACGCGAACATGCCGCGCAGCCGGGGCAGGCAGTCCGTGCCCCAGCGCCGCCAGGCCTCCAGCAGCACCTCGGTGTCGGAGGTACCGCGGAAGTGCACCCCGGCGGCGGTCAGTTCGGCCCGCAGCTCGGGCGCGTTGTACAGCTCGCCGTTGTACGTCAGGACCAGGCCGCCCGAGACCATCGGCTGGGCGCCGGTCCCGGACAGGTCGATGATGGCCAGCCGGCGGTGCCCGAGGTGCACTTCGCCGTCACCGGCGGGGTGGCTGTACCGGCCCGCCCCGTCCGGACCGCGGTGGGCGAGGGTGTCGGTGAGCCGGTCGGTCACGGCCTTCCCGTCCGGCCACCGGTACGTGCCTGCGATGCCACACATGTGCTACCGCGCCTCCTGGTCGCTGTCCGGGATCCGTGCCGCCCGGATCGGCAGCCGTTCCGTCCGATGCCGGCCCTCTCCCACTGCCTGAACGGCGTGGGAGGTACCCCCACCGGTCTGCTGGGCCGGCAGCTCGTTCCTGCCGCGCGGCGCGGTGTGCGGCCCGTCCCACAGCGTGCCGTCGGTCCGGTCACGCGGATCGGGGTCGATCAGCACCACACCGGTCACCGCGATGCGCTGGTCCGCGAGCTGCCGCGCCACGGTGTGCAGCCAGGCCGCGCTGCCGTGCCCGGCACGCACGACGAGCACGGCGCGGGTGCCGAGGTACCGCAGGTCGGTCCAGGCCGTGCCGGGTGCCACCGAGCCGACCCCGATCCGGGACTCCTCGGGCGACAGGGCCGCGGCACGCTCGCCGCCCACCACCGTCGGATCCCCCTGCTTCGGGCGACGGCCCGCGAGCTGCTGTCCGGGCAGACCGTCGACGACGACCACCGGCCCCTCCGCCGCCAGCTGCCTGGCGAGGTCCAGGGCGATCGCGCTCGTGCTGCGCGCACAGCCCAGCTCCAGCAGCGACACCGGTTCCGCGGAGGAGCGCACGGTACGGGCCAGGGACGCGGTGAGCCGAGTCCGTGCCGACCGGATCCGTCGGCGCCGCCACAGCAGCGGCGACCGGCGGGGCAGCTCCGCGATGACCGAGGCACCGAGGTTCGCCGCGATCTCCCGGCGCAGCACGGGGCGGTCCGCCACCACCGCGCCGACCGCGGCCACCGCGAGCCCGAGGACGAGCCCGAGGACGAGCCCGATCACGGCGTCGGTGGCAGCCGTCTTCACGAGGGAGTGTCGCACCGCGTGCGGGGCGTCCACGATCTGCGTGCCGGCGATGAGCTGGGGCGTGCCGACGCGTGCCTCGGCGGCGCGCTGGGTGAAGTCGGCGATCCGCGAGGTGAGTTCGGCCCGCCGGGTGAAGAGCGACTCCAGGTTCGCCGCCGCCTTGGGCCCGGTCTGCGGCGAGCCGTCTCCTATCGCCTTGTTGACCTGGGTGAGTTCGCGCTGCAACCGGTCGCGCTGGTTCAGCAGGCTCTTGGCCTCGGCGTCCGCGGCGCCCTGCATCCGCTTGACGTGGTCCGCGACGAACGCGTCGGCCAGCGCCCCGGCGCGGGACACCGCCTCCGCGTCGCTGTCACCTGCCGCCGTGATCTGCAGCAGGTTGTTGGTCAGGCCGACGCCCCCGTAGTCCTGCATGAAGTCCTCCGGTTCCACCGGGGACCCGAGGGACTTCAGGGCCGCACCGGCGATGCGCGTGGTGTGCAGCAGCGCGACGTCGGTGCGGATCAGCGTTCCGGGGTCGTTCGGCTGGTCCTCCTGGTGCGCGACCAGCACCTTGGTCACCGCGCTCGGCCGCGGTGGCAGCAGGACGGCCACCGCCACGCCGACGAGCAGCCCCAGCAGCGCCGCGGAGCACCACAGGCGGCGCCGCCTGCGCACCGCCACCACCAGCGCCTGCAGGTCCAGCAGGGGAACGGCGGGCGACGGCTCCGGCGTCGTACTCGTCGTCACCTCGCGCCTCCCCTCGCGTCGGCGCCGACCGCGAGCGGCGGTTCGGCGGCCTCCCGCGGACGGCCGGCGGAGCGCGTCGGACCGACCCGGACCGTGCCGGCGAGGACGATGCCGGCGACCTTGTGCCGGGCGTCCGCGCACGCCTCGGCGACGCCGGCGAGCTCGCCGGCGGTCCAGCTGCCCGCGCTGAGCACGACCAGGACTCCGGACTCGTGCTCGCGGTCCGGCACCATCGGCTCGGACACCGAGACCCCCACCACCCGCAGCAGCGGATCGCTCCCGGCCTCGGCGGCGAGCTGCTCGGCGGCCCGGCGGGCGGTCTCGTCGCCGTCCGGGACGACGACCAGCAGCCGCCGGGGGGCCGGCAGCCGGTCCCGGAGGCGGGCGCACACCCGCCGGTAGCGGATCCGCAGGCCGGCCTCGTCGGACGTCTGCGGGGTGGGCGCGTCCCACCGGACGTCGGTGCCCAGCAGCCGGCGGACGGCGGCCCGCGGGCCACGGCCACCCGGCCGTTCACCCGGTACGTCGACGGTACCGAGCAGCACCGAGCCCAGCGCCGCGGCGATCTCCGGTTCGGTGCGCAGCCGGCGGCTCATCCGCGCGGCGGTGAGGTGGCCGATGACCGCGAGCAGGAAGAACAGCAGCGCTCCGCCGACGGCGAGCTGCGTCCGCGTCGGCGGTGCCTCGCCGGCCGGCCGGGGCGCCGGCCCCATGACGACCATGCCGGCCTTGTTGGCGACCGGGTCGGCCTGGTCCAGCTTGTTGATGGCCTCTTGCAGCGTGGTGCGCAGCTTCTCCAGGTCGGTGCGGGCCTGCACGCTCTCCACGGTCTGCCCCGGATCGGCCGCGTCGGCCAGCTCGGTGATGCGGCGGCCGGCGTCCTTCACCGTCTGCCGCAGCGCATCGAGCTGCGCCGCCGCCTCGGGGTCGGTGTTGTCGCCCACGATCTGCGTGGCGAACGCGACGAACTGCCGGGCCACCTGGTCGGAGAGCTGCTGCGCGCGCTTCGGGGTGTCGGCGGTGCCCGAGATCTTGATGATGTTGCCGTCGGAGGCCTGGGCGCTCACCCGGTCCCGCAGCTCCCTGCCGCCGACCCCGGCCCAGCCGAGCGTGGCGGCCGCGCGGTCGACCACCACCGAACTGGTCGCGATCTCCGTCTGCGTCAGCAGCTCGCGCTCCTCCCACGCACCCGGCAACAGCACCGATGCCGACGTCGTGTACCGCGGCGGGAACAGCAGCGAGGTGCCGTAGCCGACGAGCGCGCCCAGCAGGGTGAGGACGAGGAGGAGCCGCCAGCGCCGACGGAAAATCCGCCCGATCGTGACCAGGCGTATCGTGTCATCGCTCAACTGCGCTGCCTCTTCCCTGCGCGGTCCGGGTCGCCTGCCGGCACCGGAGCGTGGTCACGACAGGCAGCGGCGTAGGCGGCGAGCAGCGACGCCTGCGAGTTCCGCCAGGACAGCGGCCCGTTGACCCGCTCCCGGCCGGTCTCGCCCATCCGGGCCCGCTTCTCCGGATCGTCCAGCAGCAGCGCGACGAGCTTGGCGAACTCGGCCTCGTCGTTGGCGGGCGCGTAGACGGCGGCGCAACCGGCGGAGACGCGCGCCTCCTTCAGGTCGAACGAGACGATCGGCCGGCCCATCACCATGTACTCCAGGACCTTGTTCATGGTCGACACGTCGTTGAGCGGATTGTGCGGATCGGGGGAGAGGCACACGTCCGCGGTGGACAGGTAGCGCACCAGGTCGGCGTCCGGGATGCGCCCGGTGAACTCCACCTGCTCCGCGAGCCCGAGCCGCCGGGACAGCTCCACCATCGCGTCGAAGGTGTCGCCGGCGCCGACGAACACCGCGTGCCAGTCGGTCCGCCCGAACTCGGAGCGCAGCTTCGCCAGGGCCCGCAAGGCGTAGTCGACGCCGTCCTGCGGGCCCATCACGCCGAGGTAGCACAGCAGATGGGGCTTGCCGCGCTTCAACTCCGGCTCGGCCGGGACAGGACGGAACCGGTCGGTGTCGGGGGCGCTGCGCACCACGAACACGTCCTCCGGCCGCCGGCCGCCCCGGCGCACCGCGACGTCCCGGTAGCTCTCGTTCGTGGCGAGCACGACGTCCGCGGCCCGGTAGGTCAGCCGTTCCAGCGCGCACACGGCGCGGTAGAGCAGGTCCTCACCGCGGCCGAACCGGGAGAGGTACAGCTCGGGTACCAGGTCGTGCTGGTCGAAGACGAACCGCGCGCCGCGCCGCTTCAGCCACAGCGCCGGCAGGAACAGCAGGTCGGGCGGGTTGCAGGCGTGGACCACGTCGACCGGGCCGACCTTGCGGGCCAGCCGGGCCGTGTGCCACAACGCCGATCCGTACTCCCGCAGATAGCCGGCCGGCCCTCCGGTCGCCGCGCGCAACGGGTAGCGGTGGATCCGCACCCCGTCGATCTCCGCCTCCGCCTCCGTGTCCCGCTTCGTCCCCCGGGGGCAGATGACGTGCACCTCCCAGCCCGCGTCGCGCAGTGTCGTGCACTCCTGCCACACCCGCCGGTCGAACGGCACCGACAGGTTCTCCACCAGGACCAGCGCGCGCCGGGCCGGCCGGTCACCGCCGCTTCTCTCACCAAGCAAGGCCTATGTACCCCGGTTCGGCCCGGCGCGCGTCGGCGTCGGGAAGGCGGATGAGGTCGACGATCACCGGTCCGCTGCCATGGGGCAGCGCCGACAGCACGGCCGGGTCCCTGGTCCCGACCAGGCACACCTCGGCGTGCTCCAGCACCTCCTCGACGGACTCCGCGAGCAGCTGCGCGAGGTGCGGCAGCCGGGTCTCGATGTACTCGCGGTTCGCGCCGAGCAGCCGGGAGAGGCTCACGTTGGCGTCGTAGATCTTCAGGTCGTACCCCTTGCCGAAGAGCCGCTCCGCCAGCTCGACGAGCGGGCTCTCCCGAAGGTCGTCGGTGCCGGGCTTGAACGACAGCCCGAACAGGCCCACCCGGCGCCTGCCGGCGCGCTCGACCAGCTCCACCGCGCGCTGCAGATGGTCGGAGTTGGACGGCAGCACGTGGGCGAGGATGGGCACCGAGACGTCGGCCCGTTGTGCCGCGTGGACCAGGCTGCGCAGGTCCTTGGGCAGGCACGAGCCGCCGAAGGCGAAGCCGGGCCGCAGGTAGGCGGGGCTGATGTTCAGCTTGCGGTCGGCCAGGAACACGTCCATCACCTGGTGCGAGTCCACCCCGAGCGCCTGGCACACCGCGCCCAGCTCGTTCGCGAAGCCGATCTTGAGGCCGTGGAACGCGTTGTCCGCGTACTTGATGGCCTCGGCCGTCGGGATCGGCACCCGGAACACCTCGCCGGGCAGGCCGTCGTAGAGCGCCGCCACCGCGTCGCCGCTTAACGGGTCCAGCTCGCCGATGACGGTCTTGGGCGGGTCGAAGAAGTCCCGCACGCTCGTGCCCTCGCGCAGGAACTCCGGGTTGACCGCGATCCCGATGTCCACGCCGGCCGTGCCGCCGACGTACTTCTCCAGGATCGGGACCAGCAGGTTCAGGCAGGTGCCGGGCAGCATGGTGCTGCGGAACACGACGGTGTGCCGCCCGCCCCGCTCGGCGAGCGCGGCGCCGATCTGCTCGGTGACCCGTTCCAGGTAGGTGGTGCACAGGCTGCCGTTGGGCTCCGACGGCGTGCCCACGCAGACCAGCGACACCTCGCTGCCCATGACCGCCTCGCGGACGTCGCCGGTGGCGCGCAGGGCCCCGGTCCGCACGACGTCGGCGATGAGCCCGCCGATCCGCTCCTCGACCACCGGGGCCTTGCCGTCGTTGACCAGGTCGACCTTCACCTGGTTCACGTCCACCCCGATGACCTCGTGTCCCATGCTGGCCAGGCACGCGGCCGACACGCAGCCCACGTAGCCGAGCCCGAAAACGCTGACCTTCATGACTCGTTCCTCCCCCCAGGCAGGCCTCCTGGCCTGCGGTTCGCGCGCGGGGCCGGACGACGGCCCCCGCGCATCAGTAGGCGCCCTGCCCGTGGAGCACCGCCCGCAGCGTCTTCCACAAGATCACTGAGTCCAGGGCGAGCGACCAGTCCTCCACGTACCGCAGGTCCAGCCGGACCGCCTCCTCCCACGACAGGTCGCTGCGTCCGCTGATCTGCCACAGCCCGGTGAGTCCGGGCTTGACCAGCAGCCGCCGCCGGATGTCGGGGCCGTACGCGGCGCACTCCTCCGGCAGCGGAGGCCGGGGACCGACGAGCGACATCGATCCGGTGAGCACGTTGAACAGCTGCGGGAGCTCGTCGATCGAGTACCGGCGCAGCACCGCTCCCACCCGGGTCACCCGCGGATCCCGGCGGAGCTTGAACAGCGGGCCGGCGCCCTCGTTGCGGTCGGCCAGCGCGGCACGGGCCCGGTCGGCATCGGCGACCATGGTGCGGAACTTGAGGATGGTGAACTCGCGGCCGTCCTTGCCGACCCTGCGCTGGCGGTAGAACGCCCCGCCCCGGCTGTCCACCAGCACGAGCAGCCCGACGAGCGCCATCAGCGGCGCGAACAGCAGCAGCAGGACCGCCGCGCCCATCCGGTCGACGACCTCCTTGACCGCCCGGCGGCCCCCGGTGAAGGTCGGCATGCTGACCCGCAGCAGCGGTATCCCGAGCACCGCGTCGACGTGCAGTCGCGGGCCGGCCACCTCCATCAGCACGGGGGCCACGACCATCTCGGCCTCGCTGCCCTCGAGGTTCCAGGCCAGCCGCTGCAGCCGGTCCGGTGACCAGTGCGGGTCCGGTGTGACCGCGACGACGCGGTAGCCGTCGTGCCGCACGTGCTTGGCGACGTCCGTCAGCTGACCGACGACCGGCACTCCGTCCAGCTGGTCACCGTCGAGCCCGCGTCCGTCCGTCGTGCACACCGCCTCCACCCGCCAGCCGAGGTGCGGGAACTTGCGGGTGCGGGTGATCAGGTCGCGCACGGTGTCCGGGCTGCCGGCCGCGAGCACGGGCCTCAGGCACCGTCCTTCCTTGCGTTGTTTGTGCAGCCAGAGGCGCAGCAGATACCGCGCCGTCATGGTGACGAGCGCGATCGCGGGAATCGCGACGAAGATCCAGAGTTTGATGTTGCGTGAGGTGAGGGCGATGCCGCCGAGTGCCAGTACGACGGTCGCCGTGAACAGTGAGCGGCCGAGCCGGCGGAATTCCTCGGCGCCCTGACCGAGCACGGCCGGAGCCCATGAGCGGCTCACCGCGAGCGCCCCCAGCACCAGCAGTTCGGTGCCGAATGCGAGAATTCCCCACTTCTCGTGCCAGTTGGCCGCGTCGCGGGCCCCGAAGAAGTTGCCGATCGCCGCCACCACGACGGCGGTGGCCACGGTATCGCTGATGATCACGATACGGCGGTACCGCTGCTCCCATTCGATCGCGGGCCGGCTGATCGCCCCGTTCTCCAGACGCCCGCGCGCCGACGGAAACGAGCTGACAAGTCCCCCTTGCCGCACAGAACCCCCCAGGTTCCCAGTGATTCGACGTTTTCGCCCAACACTGTTTGCTCCCCCTCGGGAGGCCCCCGCCTCCCGTGCTGCGCCGTTCCTCCCCTCGAGAGCCCCCCGGCTCCCTGGCGCATGACATCCAGGGCTATTTCAAAAACCCCGGGTGCTCCCCGCACCCAAGGCCCCCTCGCGGACCAGGAATTGATCATCCCCCGAGATCATTGACTGGTCGCCTTGCCTCCGAACAGCTGAAGCACGGTCAATCTAGACCATGGGGGCCGGTATGAAGAGGGGATGTGTGTAATTTGTGTTCAAGGTTCGGGGCTTGATCAACTGCGCGGTCACCACCTATGGGCGCCTTCACGCCACCGCGCGCCCCGGCACCCCGCCCGGCCGAAGGCCGTGCAATCGAGCCACTGTCTGATCTGAGCTGGTGGATCACAAAGAGTGGGAGGGGCCTCCCGGTCAGGGAATCGGAGATCCGTCCGACAACGCACAATCGTTGATCCTTTCTATTCCGACGCGCACTTCGAACGTCTGGGCGGAGAGGCGGGGGTCCTGAGCGCGTGGCCGGAAACAAGCAGTACGCCGGAAAGCCAGACGGAAGTGGTCCGGTTGGCGCAGGCGAATTGCCGACGCGTAGGCGTCCCCGCCTCATCCCCGGCTACGCAGCCGCCGGCGGACCCGGGCGGCGGGAGCCGAGCGTCAGCGGGGTGCCGCGCCCTCGTCCGCCGGCAGGGAGACGGGCCGGCCGGCCGGGACGCCGCCGTCCTTCCCGCCCGGGGGCCCCGTCCGGCCGACCCGGTGCAGGGCCAGGTGGAGTGCCGGCATCAGGACGCAGGTGACCGCGGCACTGTGCCACAGCAGCGCGTCCAGCCGGCCCGCCGCCAGATAGGCGCCGGCGGCCACCGCGGCCAGCGCGCACACGGCACGGTCCACGATGCTCTCCACCGACAGCAGCGTGGCACGCGGGGCGTGCGCCGGGACGGCGTCGTTGACGAGTTTGCGCTGCACCGGGTACACGAACCCGGTGATCGCGGCGAACGCGCACAGCAGGGCGACGACGGTCCACGGCCCGCCCACGGCGGTGCCCGCCAGGGCCGCGGCGAGCGCCACGCTCAGCAGGGACACCCAGACGACCGGCGGCACCCGGCGGCTCAGCCACTGCGGTCGGGCCGACGCCACCGCCTCGGCGACCGTCATGGCCGCGAGCACACCGCCGTGCGCGCTCTCCCCGATGCCGTGGTCAAGGAGCACCGGCTGGAACAGGTTGACCTGGCAGATCCGCGACAGCGTGAACACGGCGACGCCCTGGACCATGAGCAGGGCCAGCCACGGCGAGGACCGCAGGGCACGCAGCGCGGCGCCGGTGTCCCGCAGGAAGCCCCCGCCGGGCCGCGCCGGGGAACGCGGCCGGGCCTCCGTCCCGCGCGCGGCGAGCCGCGGCAGGGCGAGGGCACAGCCGAGGGAACCGGCCGCGCTCGCCGCGCTCAGCACGTACGGTGTCTGCGGCGCCAGGGTCATCAGCGGCCCCACGAGCGGCCAGCAGACCACCTTGGCGGCGAGCCCGAGGGCGCGCGCCGTGCCCTCGGCCCGCAGATAGTGGGCGTCGGCCCGCTCCGCGCGCAGCCCGTCGTAGAGATAGGCGCTCGCCGCGCCCGACGTCAGCGACCGTCCGGCCGCGATGGCCAGGAAGTGCGCGAGGAAACCGGTGTAGGTCGGTGCCAGCGCCGGGAGCAGGTTCGCCGCCGTCATGACCACCGCTCCCGCGCGGAGGCAGTTGCGGGCGCCGATACGGTCGGCGACGATTCCGGTCGGTATCTCGAACAGGCAGAAGGCGATGTAGTAGATGCTCTGGATGCCGAAGATCTGGCCGTCGGACAGGCCCGCGTCACGCTGGTACGCGTAGAACACGGGCATCCACCACAGCAGGTTGAACAGCAGCTGGAACCCGTTGTTCAGGCGGATGATCCGGCGCGCGGCCGGGGACGGCGCCGGCGCGGGGGAGGAGGGCCGCAGGAGGGACATACGGCGCCTCACCGGGCGTAGGGGCGGACCTGGACCAGGTGGAAGGTCCCCTCGGCGGTCATGAGCCACTCGATGTCCAGGGCGTCGTCGCAGTCGGTCTCGCTGAAGTGGGACTGCAACAGGCGCCCCGCCAGCGCCAGATGGGCCAGTGAGGCCCGCGTCGCCGCCGGGAGGTCCTCGCGCGAGGAGCCGAGGTCGACCGTGCGCCCACCGCCCTCGACGGTGTTGTACAGGTACTGCTGCGGCAGCACGGTGCCGTCGACCACCCGCTCGGGCGAGCCGGGGGTGCAGTTGAGGTACACGTTGCGGAAGTCCTCGGGCCGGGTCGGATCGCAGGTCACCAGGACGCCCCCCAGCTCGGCGGGGGTGTACTCCTGGACGATCACTCCCATGTAGGTGTCGTCCAGGGGTATGCCGGCCTGGTGCCGCAGGCGCACGCTGCGCGGCGACAGCAGCGACGCCCACACCTGCCGTACCGCGTCCATGAGCTGGTCCGTGCCGTGCACCGTGGTGACGGAGTCGTAGATCCCGGCGGCGGAGAAGCCGGGCAGGTCCTCGGCGTTGGACGAGGAGCGCACCACCAGACGACGCCCGTCCGCGGTCAGCTCCGCCACGGAGGCGGTGATCGCCCGTGCCACGTCCTCGGGCATCGGCGTCCCGCACGTCAGGCGCTGCAGGTGCAGCGACAGCGAGTCGACCACGTCCAGCGCGTCGAGCTCGAGCGCCATCTTCAGCCTGCCGATGCCCTGTTGCAGCGCGGGGGAGGAGGTGAGGAACAGGTGGTGCAGCCGGAAGGGAAGGGCCACCCCCCTCGGCGCGCGGACCGTCTCGGCCACGCGTTCCGCCGCGGCGGCCCGCAGCCGCTCCGGCGACGCCCCCGGCTCGCCCAGCCGGGCCGCGAGATGGCCGAGGAGATCGGGCCGGGGCGGACGCGGGCGGGCGTAGAACCGCGTCAGATCCGCGGTGCGGCTGTCCAGGACGTGGTGCAGCTCCCCGAGGTTGGCCGCCTTGGTGCCGTAGCCGTCCCGGTCGGTGCGCCGCAGCCGGTGCAGCGCCAGGATCGGGGCCTGCCGGAGCAGCGGTGTCTCGATGCGGATGCGCTGCCGGTGCCAGGCGGGCCGTTCCAGGTCGGGTGCGCCGGGCAGCCGTTCCAGGGTGATGGCGTCCTCGCGCACGCGGTAGCGCACCCACGCGCCGTCGAGGCCCTCGCGCCGGACGACGGCGTCGAGATCGCGGACGATCGCGTTCGGGATGCCCCAGCCCGAGGCCAGCACGTTGGTGTGCGAGAGCGGCGTGGTGGGGGCCGTGTTGATGAACCCGGCGGCCCGGGGCACGTCGTCGGGCAGGCGGGGCATGGCGATGATGTCCGGCCAGCCGAGGTCCGCGGCCGCGCTCGCGTACTCGGCGGCGGTGCGGAAGTAGCGCAGCCGCCCCTCGGCCTCGCCCGGGTTGAGGCAGGTGCGCATCCGGTTGCCGAACAGTTCATGGCTGAGGATGCGCGGCACCCGTGCCTCGCCGACCGCGGCCAGTTCCTGTTCCTGGCCGTGGTTGGCGGGCTTCAGCAGCAGCGGCAGGCGGCCGTCCACCCGTCCGCGCACGAAGTGGTAGAACTCCTCCAGCAGCGGCCCGGGCATGGTGTCCGCCTCGGTGGTCTCCAGGACGAGGAAGGGCCGCTCGGAGCCGCCGGCCTCCTCCTCGGTGTGCAGGGACAGCACCCCGAGCAGGAAACGGCGTTCGGGGTCCATGTACACCGAGGCGTTGAACGCGTCCAGGTGCGCGTCGAGTTCGTCCAGCGTCATGCCGAGGACGCGGGTCGCGACGTAGTCGACGTGGAAGGGGTGCACCCGGGTGTCGAGCAGGTGCCAGGTGTCCTGGGCCCGGTCCACGACCACCTTGAGGTACGGGTGCCCGGCCAGCACCCCGGACAGCGCGCGGAACAGCGGCAGCGACAGGTTGGCGCCGACGGCGGTACGGTCGCCCGCGGCGTCGGGGGCGTCCGTCCCGGGCAGTGTGCCGGTCATGCCCGCACCGCCTCGGTGACGTCCGTGGGCAGGATCCGCGGCAGGGCGTCCACCACCGCGCTGAAGTCGTCCACGACGGTCTGCGGCCGGTCGGCCGACAACAGGCACACCGCCGCCATCGTGTTGGCGCCGGCGGCAGGGTCGTACACCGGCACGAGGGAGCCGTCCGGCAGGGAACTCTCGGCGACGACGGACAGCGTGCTGCCGGGGCCGACCGGGGCGGAGCGGACGACCGCCCCGGAGTCCCACAGATGGCGACGGGCCCACGGCGAGCCGTCCCGGTTCACGGCGAGCACCACCAGGGACCCGGCCGCGCCGTCGGCGTCGTCCGGTGCCAACGCCCGCGCGGGCCAGGCGGGCGAGCCGCCGAGCAGCTGATCGGTGAACATGCCGACCAGGTCGAGCCCGAAGACCTGCTCGATCTGCGGCACCGTCATCGCCCCGCCGAACCGCGCGGCCGTCTCGATCAGCCACATACGGCCGTCGGCGCCCAGCTTGATCTCCGTGTGCGTACCGCAGTTCTCCAGACCCAGGGCGTCCACGGCCCGCCGGGCCAGCTCCACGATCGCGGCCTGCGCGGCGCCCCCGAGGGCCGCCGGGGTGATGCCGGCGCGCTCGGTGAACGGCGCCACCGTGGGCATCCGTCCGCTCACACACACCGGGCGGAAGACGCCGTCGACCACCACGCCCTCGACACTGACGTAGTCACCCCAGCCGGGACCGTCGAACCAGTCCCCGGCGCACCCGCTGACGATCTCCTCCACGATGAAGTCCTCGCCGGCCCCGGCCACATGGAGCTCCGCGAACCCGAGCAGCGCCGACTCCGCCATCACCGCACGCGACCGCTGCCAGGCCGCGCGCAGGTCCCCGGGTGTCGTGATGATCTGGTGCGCGGTGGAACCGGCGCTCCACGCGGCCTTCAGCAGCAACGGGAACGTCAACTCGACGGCCGCGCGCTCCAGTTCGCCGGTGGTGGCGACCGAGCGGAACCGGGGCTGCGGCAGGCCCCGGCGCTCCCAGGCCGCACGCATCAGCCGCTTGTCCCGGGCGAGGGCGGCGGTGGGCCCGGCGCCCCGCAGCCCGAGCCGCCGGGACGCCTCGGCGACCGCCACCACCGCGTACTCCGAGAAGGTGACGACCGCGTCCGCGCCCACCTCGCGGGCCCGGGCGGTGATCAGCCCGACGAGGTCGTGTTCTTCCGCGGCGGCGTGGGTGACGGCCGAGTCGCACAGCCTGGCGGCGTCCGCCGCGACGCCGGCGGGCAGCTCGCTGAGTGCCAGCAGGTGCACCGCGGACCTCGCGGCCACCCGCCTCAGGGCGTACCCCGCCGGGGGCCCGCCCTTGGCATGCACGTACAGCACCTTGCTCACGGAAACCCAACTCCCTTGATCGTCCCGTAGTCCCGGGCACGGGCCGCGCCCGGAACGGCTGCGGCGGCCGGCGACGCGCTGCCGGTGAAGTCCGCCGCGCCGCCCTCTCGTTCCAGCGAACCAGCCCCAACTCACGTGCGCCGCACGGAAATCAGCGAGGCGTTCAGGCAAATGCCGCAGTGTCGGGACCGCGCATGACCGGTGCGCTACGGGATACGCATGAGGTGTCACTCACCGTGACATGGTGGACGATTGAAGGAGTTGGGCCGTGGACGAGGCCGATTTCAAGACGCTGCTCGCGCCCCTTCCGGTGTCCTGGTGGGAAGCCGACGGCGGGCAGAAAGTGGTCGACAGCGGAGGTGGCGCGTTCGCCGACGAGCGGACCGCCCGCCGCTTCCTGGAAGCCCTCCGCGCCGACCGCGACGGCCCGTCCGGTGCGCCGGAGGCGGGCCCCTACCAGGCGTGCTTCGAGGGCCGCACCTTCGACGTCAACTGGCCCGCCCGCCACGCCGGCGGCGGCCGGCACCGCAGCAGGGGAGTGGCGGTCGAGGTGAGCGGCCGGCCGGAGGAGAACCCCTACGCCGCGTTCGCCGACCTCACCCCGGCCGCGGCGTTCGTGCGCGACGCGACCGGCCGCTACCTGTGGGCCAACCATGCGTACGCCCACCTGTACGGCACCACGCGCGACGCCGTGATCGGCCGCCACCTCGCCGACGTCGACGAACCCGGTGACGTCACCCGGTTCCTCGCCCTGGACCGGGAGGTCCTGGCCGGCGGCAGGCCGGTTCGGCACACCCTCGCCTACCGGCGCCCCGACGGCTCCTCCGGCCAGGCCGCCGGGTACCGCTTCCCCGTCCGCTGGGCCGGGCACCGCTGTGTGGCCGGCATCTACGTCGACGTCACCGAGTCCGTCCGGGCCCTGGAGCAACGGCGCCGGGCCGAGGAGGACTTACGGACCCTGCGCGACCACAGCGGCCTGCTCTGCGTCCGCCTGTCGGCGGACGGACTGGTCGGGGAGGCCGGCACCGCCGTCGCGGACCTCCTGCACGTCCGCCTCCCCGAGCTCATCGGACTGCCCGCCGACAGCCTCCTGGCGAGGACACCCGAACGCGGCGCCCTGCACCGGATCTGGGACGACCTGGTAGGCGGCCGGCGCAGAAGCGCCCGTGCCGCCGCGGTCCTCGTCGACGCGGACAGCGGGCTGCGCCGCGTGTGCGTCCACCTGAGCGCGGTGCCGGGTGCCGCGGAACGCGTGTCCGGGGTGTGGGCCGTCATGACCCACGTCGGACTGCGCCAGGAGGCACAGCCGCCGCTCACGGCCACCCAGGTGCGCATCCTCGCCCTGCTGGCCGCCGGGCGCAGCAACGCGGACATCGCGGGAACGCTGCACCTCTCGCGGCAGACGGTCGACTACCACCTCAGCCGCCTGCGCGACCGCCTGGGCGCCGCCACCCGCCCCGCCCTGGTCGCCCGCGCCTATGTGCTCGGCATCCTCTCCCCCCAGGCCTGGCCGCCCCGGTCCGCCACGGCGGCCCATCCGCTCAGCCCCGTCTGAGCCGGCCGGGAGAAAAGACCGGGGACAGCCCCTCGGGGTGTGGTTATGATGCGCGGGATGATGAACTCCTCCTCGTACGGATTGGGGGAATCGTTCCTGCAAGGTGAGTGCTGATGGCACATCACTTCGCGAACGACGTCCCGTCCCGCCTGTTGATGTGGCAGCGCGTACGCGCGTACGCCGTGCCACCGTCCATGATCGACACCGCGACCGCACGGCGTGCGGTCGGTGACTGGTCGGGGGCCTGCGCCGCCGCCCGTGTCGACACCGATCTCGATCTGCGCGCCGTGCGCAACCGCCACGGCACCGAGGTCGCCACCCGCCTGCGAGCGGACCTGCGCCGGCTGGCGCCCGATCTGCTCCGCTGGCACATGCCCCGCAGCGCGCCCGACGGGCGGCTGCGGCCCGGCCTCACCCTCTCCCTGGCCCGCTACGGCAGCTCGGCCGCCACACCAGTGCAGCTGGTGGTGCGCACACCGCCCACCTGGGCCGACGCCGGCCAGCGGATGTCGCTGACGCTGTGGGAGGGGTCCGGCACCGGCGCCCCCCGGCACCACCCGCACCCGCATCCCGACCGGCGTTTCCGGCTCGACCTGCACCGGCACCTGTGGGACGCCGGACGCAGCGGCGAACTCGCCCGGCGGTGCGGTGCGGACGCGACTGCGCCCGACCGCCGGTCCCACGGCACCGGTCTTCCGCCGGACCTCGCGGACCGGCCCGCCGCCGACGAGGCGTCGTGGGCGGTGGCCCGGTGGGCCGCCGAGGCGGAGTTGCTGTTGCGGGCCGAGGGGCGCCCTCGCGGGGCCTTCACCGTGCGGCTCGGTGCGCGCAGCCGGGCCGTCCTCGAACTCGTCGCCCCCGACGACAGCCACGCCCCGGTCATCAGGCCGCTGCGAGAAGTGCCACCGCCCCAGCGGGTCGCGGCGCTTCCGGTGCTCCCCGAGGCCGCGGCCCGGGTCCTGCCGGATCTGGAGCTGCTGCGGGCCGGGCTCGTCGCGGCCGACCGGCTGCATCCGCTCGTCGCCGCCGCTCTGGCGGAGCCGGGTCCGGCACCGGCGGCCGTACCCGCACCCGCTCCCGGTGATCCGCACCGGGTGGAGTGCCGGGGCGCCGTCCACCGGATCGCGCTGCGGGACGGGGTGCTGACGGCGATCGACCACGACCCGTCCGAACTCCGGCGCGAGGAGCTGCTGGTGGCGCTCGGCGGACCGGCACTGCCCTGCGTGCGGGCGATCGACTCGGTCCACCGCGACCCGGAGGCACTGCCCGCGGTCCGGGAGCGGCTGCTCCACGGCGACATCGCCGGGGCGCTGGCCGTGGTGGAGGGGCTGCTGGGGCCCGGCGCCGTCCTGCCCGACGGGCCGCTCCGGCAGGAACTGCAGTCGGCCGCGGCCCGCCGTGTCGACCACGGTCTCTTCCGCTCGGGGCTGGTCACCGTGCACCCCGCCGCCGAGACCGCCCCGGACGCGGCACACGCGGACGCGAGCCATCGTCCCCGGCTCGATCGCCGTGTCCCCCACGACCTGCGCCGCAAGCACACCAGCCGGGCCCGGCCCCGCACCGGCCTGATGCGCTGACCCTCCTCCCGACTCCCGTGCGGCACGGCCGCGTTCGCCGCCGTACCCCCGCACGCCCTTCCGTTCCCTCGACCCCACCCCAGGTGATACCCATGACCTCCAGCACCCTTGTGCACGCCCCCGGCGCGCCCACGACGGACGCCCAACTCACTCTCGCCGACGACCTCTTGCGGCTGCTGCGGACGACCACCACCGAGCCGCGCCCCGACGAGCAGCTCGAAGCCCTCACCCTGGCCGTCGCGGCCGACCTGCCCGTGCTGCTCTGGGGCGAACCGGGCATCGGCAAGACCGCGGCCCTGACCCAGCTCGCCGCCTCCCTCGACCTGCCGCTGACGACCGTGATCGCCAGCGTCCACGAGCCGTCCGACTTCTCCGGACTGCCCATCGTCGGCGACGACCCGGCGGTGCAGGGCGTGCCGATGGCGCCGCCGCAGTGGGCCGTCGAGCTGGTACGCGCCGGTAAGGGCCTGCTCTTCCTGGACGAACTCTCCACCGCCACCCCGGCCGTCCAGGCCGCACTGCTCCGCGTCGTCCTGGAACGCAAGGTCGGTGCCCTGGACCTGCCGCCGGGCGTACGGATCGTGGCCGCCGCCAACCCGCGCGCCTCCGCTGCGGACGGCTGGGAGCTGAGCCCGCCGCTGGCCAACCGGTTCGTGCACCTGTACTGGGTGCACGACCGGGACGTGGTGGTGCGCGGACTGGGCGGGGTCTGGCCCCGCGCGCAGCTGCCCCGGCTGGAGCCGGAACGGCTGCCCGAGGCGGTGGCGTACGCCCGGCGCGCGGTCTGCGGCTTCCTCCAGGCCCGGCCGACACTGATCCACCGGCTGCCGAGCACCGAGACGCGGCGCGGCGGTGCCTGGCCCTCGCCCCGCAGCTGGGAGGCCGCGTTGACCCTGCTGGCCTTCGGCACGGCCGCCGCCGTCTCCCGGGACGTGCTCGCGCTGCTGGTACGGGGCGCGGTGGGGGACGGGCCGGGGCTCGAACTCCTCGCCCACCTGGACCGGATGGACCTGCCGGACCCCGAGTCGCTGCTGGCCGATCCCCCCGTCGCCGAGCTGCCGGAACGCGGCGACCTGCGGCAGGCGGCGCTGGAGGCGGTGGTGGCCGCCGTCGGCGCACGACCCGAGCGGGAACGGTGGGAGGCGGCCTGGAAGGTGCTGGCCCGGGCGCTGGAGACCGGCGCCCCGGACCTGCTGGTCGCCCCGGCGACCACGCTGGCCGCACTGCGGCGCGACGACTGGGAGGTCCCGGAGACGGTGGAGCGGCTGGCCGCGGTGGTCGGCCTCGCCCGCCGCGCGGACCGGTCGGTGGTCCGGGCCACGGCAGCTGCCGGGAGCACGAGGGGGGCGCGCCGGTGACGGGGGCCGCGAAGCGCCCGGTCCCGCTGCCGCACCCCATGGCCCCGCCCGCGCCGCCACGCCCGGTGCGGGCTGCCGTACCCGGACCGCCGGCCGGCACCGGCGAACCGTACGACCGGACCGGACTCCCCCTGGACACCGAGAAGTTGCTGGCCGCCCGGCTGCACGCGGTGAAGGTACGCCCCTACCTGGCCGCCGCCCTCTTCGCGCTGCACGTCGTGGAGGACCGCTCGGTGCCGACGATGGCGGTGGACGCGCACTGGCGCTGCTACGTCTCACCCGGCTTCGTCGCGCGCACCCCGGTGGAAGAGCTGGCGGGCGTCTGGGTGCACGAGGTCTCCCACCTGCTCCGGGACCACCACGGACGCGGCGAGCGGTACGCGCGGGAGCACGAGCAGCACGGGCCGGGCGAAGGCACCGGGGCGGGGGCCTCGGCGACCGAGGGCTGGGGGAGGCTGCGACGCAACATCGCCGCCGACTTCGAGATCAACGACGACATCTACGGTGACGGTCTGCCCCGGCCCGCCGGAGCGGTGCTGCCGTCGCTGCTGCGGTTGCCCGACGGCCTGTTGATGGAGGAGTACCTGCGGACGGCGTCGATGTCCGGGCTCGCCGCCGACCTGGCCTGGCTGGACTGCGGCAGCGGTGCCGACGGGCAGGCCCGGCCGTGGGAGCTGGGTCCCGACGGCGCCCACGGGCTGAGCAGGCAGCAGCGGGACGCCGTCCGCTTCCGGGTCGCCGAGGGCATCAAGGGACGGCCGGGCGACGCACCGGAGGGCTGGCGCCGGTGGGCGGACGAGGCGTTCCATCCACCGCAGCCGTGGCGGCAGTTGCTCGGCGCGGCCGTCCGGTCGGCGGCGGCCGCGCCGGGCGTGGGCGAGAACCACAGCTACCGGCGCCCTTCCCGGCGCTCGGCCGGGCTCCCCGGAGTCCTGCTGCCGAGCCTGCGCCGCACGCCGCCCCACGTCTGCGTGGTGATCGACACCTCCGGATCGGTCAGCGACGCCGAACTGGGCAGCGCTGTGCTGGAGGTGGCGGCGATCTCGCGGGCGGTGGGCGGGCGCCGCGACCTCGTGTCGGTGATCTCCTGCGACGCGGCGGCCGGGGTCGCCGTACCGCTCTGCCGGGCCGAGAACATCGAGCTGCTGGGCGGCGGGGGCACCGATCTGCGCTCCGGCTTCGCCCGCGCGCTCCGCTCCCGGCCCCGCCCGGACGTGATCGTCGCCCTCACCGACGGCCAGACGCCCTGGCCGTCCGCGCAGCCGCCCTGCCGTACCGTCGTCGGACTCTTCCCCCGCCCGCCGCGCGCCGTGGACGAGGACGACCCGGACTACGTCCCCGACGCCCCACCACCCTGGGCACGTGTCGTCACCATCGGCTGAGCCGCGCCGGCTCCCGGCCGGCATGTCCCCGGCTCAGCTCGTCCACTCGCGCGCGAGGACCGCGTAGACGTACTCACTGCCCCAGCGATCGCCGTCGAGGTCGTTGTCGACCAGATGCGCCTCCCGCCGCATGCCGAGGCGCTCGCACACGCGCACCGAGGCGGTGTTGAGGACGTCGATCCGGGCGAAGAGGCGGTGGACGCCCAGCCGGCCGAAGGCCGACGAGACGAGGGCGCGCGCCGCTTCGGTGGCGTAACCGTGCCCGGCGTACCGCGGGTTGAAGACCCAGCCGATCTCCGCCTGCCGGGCGCGGGCGTTCGTGAGCGTGAGGACCACCTCGCCGATGACGACCTGCGGCTCCTGCGCCCGGCACACGGCCAGCAGCAGCACGTCGCCGTCCGCCTGCCACGGCGTCCCGCCCGCCCGCGCGGCGATGGACTCGGCGCAGTCCTCGCGCGTGAGCGGCGGCCGGTACAGGAAACGGGCCACCTCCTCGAGGCGCTGGTAGGCATACCGGTCCTCGACGTCGTCAGGAGTGAAGAGCCGCAGGATCAACCGCTCGGTGGCGACCGGTGCCTGGACGCCAGGCGAGACAGCGGTCATCGGACCTCCCCGTGTGCTGCCAGTGGGTCACCGGCCAGGGTAGTCGGCCACCGGCTGCCCTCTGCCGCCCATTTTTCAGGAGACCTCGCAGAGATCGAGGTGGCCGGGGTGACCGTGTGCACCGAGGTACCCCTCGCCGACCGTGCGGGAAGCACCCGGCGGCAGGGTGTAGCACAGACCGGTGGCCCCGTCCCGGTAGACGACCCTCACCCCGACCGGGTAGGCGCAGTTGCTGGAGGCCTCGGTGTACCGCCAGCTCTCGTACAGGGAGACGCAGGCGGGTGCCGGCTCGGGACTCTCGGATCCCGCGAAGGCCGGCTCCGCGAGGGCGACGGAAAGGATCGAAGACATGAAGCAACCAGCCGTCCGTACGGACCACTTCATCCAACTCTGCACGATTCAACTCCCTTTTATGCGTTCAGGAGTCGAAGGAATCAGACGGCGTGGCCGGGCGCAACACGCCTCTGCCTGCCTTCGGACACCGCGGCGGTTGCACGCTGTGAACGGGTGCTGCCCTGCTGCGAGACGGC
Source organism: Streptomyces sp. NPDC046881 (assembly GCF_040645015.1). NCBI lineage: Bacteria > Bacillati > Actinomycetota > Actinomycetes > Kitasatosporales > Streptomycetaceae > Streptomyces > Streptomyces sp. NPDC046881. Next base: position 70,116 of record NZ_JBEYXJ010000036.1, read on the forward strand.
CTGGGCCGGGCCGGCGACCCGAGTGAGGCTTCAACCATTTCAGCGCCGGCCGGGCGCGCCCCCTCCGTTCTCCCAGGCAGCGCGCCGCGGCACGGGCCGAAGCCCGGGGGCGTCTGCAAGCCGGGTGGCGCCGCGACGACCCGCCGTCGGCCGAAAGAGGCTGGACCGTCCGTCACCGGGTAGTCGAACCTCGCGGGGCCCGACAACAGCAGGGCACCCCTGGCGAAAGGAGTGTCATGGCAGGCGTCTTCCAGCGACTCAAGGACTTCGCGAGGAGTCCGCAGGGTCGGCGCACGATCGAGCAAGTACGCCGTACCGCGGCCGATCCGCGCCGCCGGGCCCAGGCCCAGCGACTCTTCGGCAAGATGCGCACCCGCCGGTCGGCGTCGGGAATGTGACCCCACGGCGGCCCGGCCGCGGCCGGCGGGCGCCCGGCGGCCCCGGCCCCCCCGCGTACCGCCGCCCCGGGCCCCCCCCGGGGCCCCGGTGGGCCCGAAGG